>NZ_JACJTV010000011.1 GCF_014698845.1 Coleofasciculus sp. FACHB-1120
GTCACGAGTGCGTTGCGGCACTGTTTGGGCAACTCGCAACTCGCTCAACATCGAGTCCTCTGCTTCGCTTAAGATAATCCGAATCGGAGCTGGCATAAATAATGGAAAACTCCGTTTAGAGAACCTATCCCATCTTATATTTAATTAGTCCCAGCTACTTACCAACAAAAATACAAGGGCAGGTTAACAATTCAGTATTTTAGACACGTTGGCACTTTTCAATAAAAATCCACTGCTACAACGCTCATTCTATATACAGAAAAGAAAAACAGCGTGGAGCAGTGGAAGTGTCAATCTGCTGGAGACTAGGATTGTTAATGTTTTTGTCTTAAAACTTAGTAGCGTCGAGAGAATCCACCGCTACTGGGTCTGCGATTACCACCGCCACCGCCAGAGGGTCCTCTATCTTCGCGAGGTTTGGCTTTGTTAACTTTCAAATCCCGACCCATCCACTCTGCTCCATCTAGAGCTTCAATGGCAGCCGTTTCTTCAGCTTCAGTTTCCATTTCCACAAAACCAAAGCCACGCGGGCGACCTGTCTCGCGGTCAGTGGGTAGCTGAACCCGCTTAACAGTTCCGTATTCTGCAAAAACCTGGCTCAGGTCCTCTTGGGTTACGTCGTAGGATAGGTTGCCTACATAGATTGACATGGAAGTATCTCGCTATCTATATGCAGATGGTGTAGAGCCTTCGATTCGGAGAGATGCCTGTCAACGTAGACAACCAACTTACTCAGCCGAATTAAATTCTCAGTGATTAACTTAGCACAGGATCGGTCTTCAGGCATTCCTCATCCGAGAAAACGCCATGAAATTTGTCAAGAGAATGATTTCGCAATTTAAAAAGTTACAATTTTCTGCGAAGTATTGCGGTTTATACACAAGGTAAAAACAACAGTGATACAGGGGTTCCAATCGCTACGGAGGCGGAATAAAATCATGGGTTTTGCAATTTTTATAAGGCTAGATGCTGCTTAGCATTGCTTAGCATATAGAGTGGGATAACTATCATGGCAGATGTGGCTTTTAAGAACTTTGACAAAAAGTGGCTACTCGACTGGCACAATTGACTCTCGCCAGCGCACACTAAAAGATGTACTCAAGAGGCTCCTGAACACTTCTTATGTTTCCAGCTGAACCTCCGGCTTCTGGTAGCGGCTTTCGCGCTCTGATGAAGAATCGGCCCTTTCTTATCCTGTGGGTAGGGCAGATCGTGTCTCAGGTAGCAGACAAGGTCTTCTTCATTTTGTTGATTGCGTTGCTGGAAAACTATCAGACGTCGCTGATGGGGGCAAATTCTATGCGTTCCGCCATCATGGTAGCTTTCACACTACCTGCAATCTTCTTTGGCTCAGCTGCGGGTATTTTTGTAGATCGCTTTCCGAAGAAGCAAATTATGGTGGCTTCTGATTGGATTCGCGCTTTATTGATACTATTGCTGCCGATATTGCCAAAGCAGTTTTTAATTTTGTTAGTAATTACGTTTTTGCTCTCGACGGTCACGCAATTTTTTGCACCGGCAGAGCAGGCGGCTATGCCCCTGTTGGTAAAGCGCGAGAATTTAATGACGGCAAATGCGCTATTTACAACCACCATGATGGGTTCTATGATTGTCGGTTTCTCTGTGGGCGAGCCGCTGTTGAGTGTAGCCAGAACTTGGGGGGGAACGTATGGTCAAGAACTTTTGGTGGCGTTTTTGTACCTGTTGGCTTCTGGTCTCAGTCAGTTAGTGAAAGTCGTAGAAGCTCCGATTCCGATTGAGTCGGTGGCAGTTCATCCTTGGCATGACCTTAAAGAAGGCTTCCGTTATTTATGGAAAAAACGCCTGGTTCGTACTGCGATGGTGCAGCTGACGATTTTATATTCGGTATTTGCGGCTTTAACCGTACTAGCAATTGAGCTGGCGAAGGATATAGGTCTCAATGAGCCGGGTCAATTTAGCTTTTTATTATCCGCTGCTGGAGTGGGTATGGTTTTTGGTGCGGGGGTGTTGGGGCATTGGGGCGATCGCTTCCACCACAAGCCTTTGCCTCTATTGGGTTTTTTGAGTATGGGCTTTGTGTTGGGTGTGTTTACGTTGACGACAAATCTTTGGATGGGTTTAGGATTAAGTGCCCTGTTGGGACTGGGTGCCTCATTTATCGGCGTACCTATGCAAACTCTGATTCAAGCCTCAACCCCAGAAAATATGCGCGGCAAAGTTTTTGGGTTTCAGAATAATGTTGTCAATATTGCACTGAGTGCGCCACTGGCGATCGCTGGCCCGCTTACGGATCAATTTGGCTTGCGAGGCGTTCTTTTAAGCATGAGCATTATCGTGAATATCGTTGGTGTCTGGGCGTGGCTCAGTACCCGTAATGTTTTGGAAGATGTCATCTAGCTTGAAAGGAGGACTGAGGAGTAACATCTTGTAGCCAGTCCTTCCTAGAAACGCCTTTGCCTTTTGCTGGGTAAGGGGACGCGCTCAGCGTTACAACCCGATTGAAGGCGCGTTCATTAAGTCAGCCGCCCTTAGCCAGTATCCTTGGCGCACCTCCTTCTTGGTGGCGTGAACCGAAACAATAAACCTTAAAGTCACAGAAAATAAACACTCGCGAGTTTTTGGGGGGTTAATCCCTCGACAGGAATTGATATCAGGATTAGACTTAAGAATTAAACCCCTATTTCTAATGCTGAATTAGATAGAAATCTTAAAAAAGAACGTAGCTATAGTGAGAGGTTTCATGGTGCGATCGCAAAGCGTCTCGGAAAAAGAATCAATACGTCAAATGAGCAGCCGCAGATCAGGTGCCTTTGCCCTGATTGACAGTCTGAAGCGTCACGGTGTTGAGCATATTTTTGGCTATCCAGGTGGTGCAATTCTGCCGATATACGATGAACTGTATCGGGCACAAAAGGATGGCGGAATTTCTCACATTTTGGCAAGACACGAGCAAGGCGCGGCTCACGCGGCAGATGGTTATGCTCGTGCCACCGGCAAGGTGGGGGTCTGTTTTGCCACGTCCGGCCCTGGGGCAACGAACCTAGTGACGGGCATTGCTACAGCCCACATGGACTCGATTCCAATGGTCGTGGTCACAGGGCAGGTGGCTCTTAACGCGATTGGCAGCGATGCGTTTCAGGAAACCGATATTTTCGGAATTACGCTGCCGATTGTGAAACACTCCTATGTCGTGCGCGATCCCAAAGATATGGCGCGGATTGTGGCAGAAGCGTTCCACATCGCCAGTACCGGGCGTCCGGGACCCGTGTTGATTGATGTGCCCAAAGATGTGGCATTAGCAGAATTTGACTATGTGCCGATGGAGCCGGATACGGTGAGATTGCCGGGATACCGTCCTACGGTGAAGGGCAATCCTCGTCAGATCAATGCCGCGTGTACTTTACTTCGGCAAGCACGGCAGCCGTTGCTCTATGTGGGTGGAGGCGCGATTACATCCGGTGCCCATGCAGAAATTCAAGAACTGGCAGAACTCTTCCAAATCCCCGTAACAACGACGTTGATGGGCATTGGTGCCTTTGACGAGAACCATCCCCTCGCACTGGGAATGTTGGGGATGCACGGCACCGCCTACGCTAACTTTTCAGTCAGCGAGTGCGATTTGCTGATTGCGGTGGGAGCCAGATTTGATGACCGCGTGGCGGGTAAGTTGGATGAATTTGCTTCTCACGCCAAGGTCATTCATATCGACATCGACCCCGCAGAAGTCGGAAAAAATCGCGCTCCGGAAGTGCCGATTGTCGGCGATGTGCGGAATGTGTTGATTGACTTGCTGCGCCGATGCCAGGAAACCAACGCGGCTTTTGAGCCAAATCAAACGAAAGCATGGCTGGAACGCATTAATCGCTGGCGGGAAGATTATCCCCTCGTAGTGCCCCAATATCCCGATAGTCTGGCACCGCAAGAGGTGATTTCAGAACTAGGGAATCAAGCTCCCAAAGCCTACTACACGACAGATGTGGGTCAGCACCAAATGTGGGCGGCGCAATTTCTCAAGAACGGGCCGCGTCGGTGGATCTCCAGTGCTGGTTTGGGCACGATGGGGTACGGGATGCCAGCGGCAATGGGTGCTAAAGTAGCACTGCCGAACGAACAGGTGATTTGTATTAGCGGTGATGCTAGTTTCCAGATGAATTTACAGGAACTGGGCACGCTTGCACAATATGGCATAAATGTCAAGACCGTTATCATCAATAATGGCTGGCAGGGAATGGTGCGTCAGTGGCAGGAGGCGTTCTACGGAGAGCGTTACTCGTCCTCAAATATGGAAGTGGGGATGCCGGATTTTGTGATGCTCGCCAAAGCATTCGGGATTAAGGGAATGTCGATCCGCGATCGCTCGGAACTGAAAGGTGCGATCGCGGAAATGTTGGCTCACAATGGCCCTGTTTTACTAGAGGCCCAAGTAAAAAGGGACGAAAACTGTTACCCAATGGTGGCTCCTGGTAAAAGCAACGCTCAAATGATTGGTTTACCAGAACGTCGCAAGTTGGAAAAAGCCACAGAGCTAGTCTATTGCAGCGGTTGCGGTGCGAAAAACATCGCTAGCAATAACTTCTGTCCGGATTGCGGCACCAAAATCTAAGGGGAATCAGTAATTGGTGATCAGTTTTTGACCGATTGCTGATGGATTCTTAGCGTTTGGATTACTTATCCTTGACTTTGGAATATTAAACTGAGACTGGCTATCAATCGCCAGTCTCTTTATTTTCAGGCTGATGGAAAAATTTGGATGCGTATCGCCTTTACCCTTCAAAGAAGCGATCGCGCAACCTAAAAGAATTCGCAAATCACCTTTTTAAGCCTTTAGTAATCTTTTGATTACTTATCCTTTACCTTTGGGGGTTACAGTGGCATTGCCTCTCCATCCCAAATTTCTCATAGCTGGAAATAATTACAGCCATGTCCCCAACTTCCAAAGCAGTTCTAGCAATAGACCAATACGATCCCAATGAAGGACGTCGTTTGCATTTTTATGCCAAGGGAGACTTAATTCCCCTCGTGCCACAGGGCATTTGGCAGATCGATCGGGGTTTGGTGCAGCTGAGTACGCTTTGCCCGAATGGTGAAGAAGTGTTGCTGGGTTGGGCAGGAACTTCGACATTCTTTGGTCTTTGGATGACCTTGCTGCAAGCCTATCAGGCAACGGCGCTCTGTGATGTCTACTTAAGATGGTTTTCCGTCGCCGAAATTGAAGCTTCGCCACGTCTAGCTCAGATGATTTTGCCGCAAATGGGGCGACGGATGCGGCAAGCAGAGGCACTTTTAGCCATCGTCGGACAGCGACGGGTCGAAGATCGCTTGCAGCGACTGCTTTTGCTGTTAAAAAAAGAAATTGGTCAACCTGTGGCGGGTGGAACTCGTCTGGGGGCACGCCTCACCCATCAACATATTGCCAGTGCCATCGGTACCACCCGCGTGACTATCACGCGATTGCTCAGCAAGCTACAGCAGCAGGGATCGATTAGCCTGGATTGCGATCGCCACATTATCCTAAAAGATGAGAGCTTTGCCAGCATCTCTGATTGGTGAGTCGCATTTGTTAGGAGTAAGCTTCTGTCTCTCTCAGTTATTACGGTTCCATCGGCAACGAATCAACAGCCCTCTGGGTTGATTATCGTGTTGCATGGCTTTGGAGGGAATGCCCAACAATTGGCATCCTTAGCCCCATTTTTGAATTTACCGGAGTATCAGTTTTTGGTGCCCGATGCCCCTTTTACAAATCCCTATGTAGCCGGCGGGCGAATGTGGTACGAGTTTGGGAAACCAGGAGGTTTGGAATCTCCGGATTTAGTCAAAAGTCAGCAAATGCTAACTGAGTGGCTCAAATCCCTCGAAGGTTCTACCGGCGTCCCCCTTTCACGCACAATTTTGTGTGGCTTTTCTCAAGGCGGGGCAATGACGCTGGATGTAGGATTGAATTTGCCTTTAGCGGGTTTAGTGGTGTTGAGTGGCTATTTGCATCCCCTCTCTCCAAAACCTGATGCTACTTATCCACCTGTATTAATTGTGCATGGGAGACAAGATTCTGTGGTGCCCCTGAGTGCTGCCCAGAAAGCGCGAGATGCTTTAACAGCACTGGGAGTATCGGTACAATACCAGGAATTCGATATGGAGCATGAGGTTCAACCGGCAGCCTTAGAAGTGGTGCGGAAGTTTGTCAAGGCAAATATTTAATCGGCGCTAGCCGCTAATGATTGCTCTCGTTAGCGCAACGCTTGACTGTCTAAGGTAAAAGTCCTGTTCAGCGTTGCGGTGCGAAGCACGAATTGAATATAGCCCTTAACGCCATCAGGGCTGGAAATATGGAAATAATGACGCGAGAGTTTCTTCAGGCTGCGCCAGCAGAGAAACAATTCTTGCTTCTTATCCATAATTAAATAATGGTGCTTGAAACCCTTATTTATTCAGCCCTCAGTCCTCAGTTCTCAGCCCTATTTCGGTCAATTCTCCCGTTAAAATTTAGTAGACCCACTAACTTGACGTTTTTTATATTAAGCGATCGCCAGTAATGGCGTTAAGATAAAATGGTTTGTTGCATCTGTATAATACATGGCACAGATGCAGATTGAGGGAGGCGCGGTCAATGACAACTGTTAGCATTTCCAACCGGGATATTTCTGCTGTGACGGCAACTGAAGTGGAACAGCTGGCTGTACGGCTAGAGCAAGATAATTACACCAATCCTTTTGAAGGATTGGATGATTGGCATTTGCTCAGAGCGATCGCTTTTCAACGTCCAGATTTAGTTGAACCCTACCTCTACCTACTGGATTTTCAACCCTTCGATGAAGCTTAAATGCAAAGTGGCAGACGAGTTCTCATAGGGATAGGCGGCGGTATCGCCGCCTATAAAGTTTGTGAGGTAATTTCGGCGCTTGCAAAGACTGGGGTGGAAGTTCGGGCGATTCTCACGGATTCGGCTCAAGCATTTATCACTCCGCTAACCGTAGCAACGCTGTCCCGTCATCCTGCTTATACAGACGAAAATTTCTGGCAGCCGACACGCGGACGCCCTTTGCATATTGAGTTGGGAGAATGGGCAGAGGTTTTTGTTATTGCTCCTCTCACTGCGAATACCTTAGGCAAGTTAGCTTATGGTTTCGCTGACAATCTGCTCACGAATACCGTCCTCGCTTCCACTTGTCCGGTGTTGTTAGCACCAGCAATGAATACGGATATGTGGGAACAGGTGGCAGTGCAACGCAATTGGCAACAGGTATTTGCAGATAAACGCTATCACAGTGTTGGACCTGGTGCTGGACTGTTAGCTTGCGATCGCGTCGGTGCTGGACGTATGGCAGAACCTGCTGAAATTTTGCCGCAAATTACATCTCTATTGCACACTAGCGGCAAGCGAGATTTAGCCGGGAAACGAGTTTTAATCAGTGCTGGAGGAACGCGAGAGTATCTCGATCCGGTGCGCTTCATCGGCAATCCTTCTACTGGCAAAATGGGATTTGCATTGGCACAAGCTGCACTGCATCGCGGCGCATCTGTGACGCTGGTGCATGGGCCAATAGAGACGCAATTAATCTCCTCTCTACAAAAGGTGCAATCGATTGGTGTGATGAGCGCCCAGCAGATGCAGCAGGCGATGTTAGAGTATTTTCCAGATGCCGATTTAATTGTGATGTCGGCAGCGGTAGCAGATGTGAAACCAGCCGAGTATAGTTCCCAGAAATTACCGAAGCGATCGCTTCCCGCTTCCTTACCTCTAGAATCTGTACCGGATATTGTGGCAGAATTGGCGAGTCTCAAACAGCCGCATCAAACATTAATTGGGTTTGCCGCGCAGACTGGGGATATTGTTACCCCAGCGCTGGAGAAGTTGCAGAAGAAAAATTTGGATGCCATTGTTGCCAATCCCATCGATCAACCCGATGCTGGTTTTGGCACCGACAATAACCGAGCCGTGTTTCTGGACAATCAGGGTCGCAAAGTAGCGATTGAACCCTGTAGTAAATTACAGATGGCTCACGCTTTATTTGACTTTGTTCAAGGTGCTGGCTAAAAGGACAAGCCGTGCTTAGATCCCATCATTTTTCAGCGATTCTGACAGCTTCTCAGCCTATTTTTGATTGGACAGAAGCCGATTTCTTACATTCCTTAAAAAGTGCAGCTCAAGATGCCCATTTAACTCCCGTGGGTCAGCTTTCTTTGACCTTTCAACCCCAGGGAATATCCGCTGTTCTCTTATTGGAAGAATCTCACGTAGCCTTGCATTTTTGGCCTGAAGAAGGAAAAGTCACCGTTGATATTCATGTGTGCGATTATCAGCAAGATAATTATCAAAAAGCAAAAACTCTTGCTGAATTACTGACGATTCAAATCAGCGGAAATTTTAATCATCAAGCGTGGAACTATCTCTGCATTACGGGTTAATTTAGACAGCCCAAGCGATTAAAAAAGAAGCCGCAATATAAGCAAACGCTTCAATTAATCCAGCACCCAAATTCGGGACTTGTTGACGGGCGATTTCATCGGATAACTTTACTCCTGGCACCAAAATTAAATCCGCCACCCAGCGAATTACAATCAGTGAGGCTAAGCACAATAGCAGTGTTAAACCATATTGAGTAAAACTAATTACCCAATTTTGAAACTCGGCGGCAAATGCCACGCGCACGATATTACCTGTCGCAATGAGTAAGCCTGCTAACGCCACGCCAGCCGCAGGATTATTGCGCCTTTCAATTTCTCCAAATACATCATATTTAGTGACACGGGGATAAAGAAGACTCACCAAAACGAGTACCCCTAAGCCAACGATCCAGCAGACGAACCCTACCAGCCAAGTACCGCTTTCTCCTCCAAGTGCGGCGCTTAGAATAAGTCCATTGGCGATGTGATTGCCAAATTCTACAGCAGCAGCGCCGGTGTTGCGTTCTTCGAGAATTTCGCGTTTACAATCAAAGCAACGCAGAATTAAGCGATCGCCCACCCAAGCGCCAGCCAACATGAATATAATTACTGTTGCGCCATAGCTTATCAAATTGACTAACTTGTCCTGCCAATTGTCTGAAGGTTGTCCTAAAACACCACCCAGTGCAATGACGATGCCGAGGTAGTATCCGACGAGAGCGATCGCTACGGCTGAATTATCTTTAACAAAGAGTTCCAGATTCAATTCCAAGCGACGAAATAGTTTTTGATAAGCGAGTTGTCCCAGCCAGAACAACCCAAACCCTAACAATAACTCTAGAAGAATCACTCCTAATTGATTGACTTGTTCCACTCTTTAACTCCTTACCAATCTTTTTTTGAATATTCCATTAAGTTGATTAATTTAATCGTTGTAATAAGCCAATCATTGTATCCGCCAATTGGTCATAAAAAAAGTAATCGTGAGCGCCGATAGTTGTCACTGGTATACCACCAAACTGACTTTTAAACCGGGAAAACTTGGCATAACTATGATTGGAATCGCGAGTAAAACCGTAGAAATCATACAAACTGCAACCGCGTGATTTTGCCCGTTGCATTGCTGCCCAGTGTAAACTGTAAGTTGCCATGACTTCCGGGTGTTCAAAACTACGTCCGCCGTAGAGATAGGTGGCGCGATCGCCCCAATAAACCACCAAGATAGCTGCTAATATTTTTTCCTGCCAAATTGCGAAACCAACTTCTGCCATATTTGCCTTAAATAAGGTTTGGCAAAGATTAATGAAAAATTTGTAGGGTTCGCCAAAAAACTGCTGACGTTTTACTGTTTCCCAAAAGATATCGTAAAATGCAGGAATTGCCTGTGAGTCTGTTCTAAATTCAGTTTCTACACCATGACGCCAACTCAAACGCAAATTATATCGTCCTTTTGGCTTCATCATTGCTAACATTTCAGTTTCGGTTACTTCTAAATCAATTAACAGAGTTTCTGAGGGCAATAAATCAGCGGGGGCACGCCTAAATCCGGCAATACAATCTGGTTTTTGATTCCATAAGGGTTCAATTCGGAGGGCAACTGCTGCTATTTTTTTAGCTAAAGATGCTGCTTGTTCCAGCAACATCTGCATTCCTTCTTTTTCAAACTGTGCAGGGAGCAAAGGGGCACCTGGAGCCACTAATAAATTTGCTTTATTAGGATGAGGATAGAAATAAAAAATGCATCCTCCCACTAATTTTTGCTTGTAAAATAAACCATAACGGAAGGTTTTATATCCTTCCAATTCCTTGAAATCTGCCCAAGCCCAAGACTGCATGAAGCATCCTGCGGGCATTTGTACAAGCGAGTCCCAAAGAAGGCGTTCTTCTATATTTAGCAGTCTGAGGGTTAAAGATAATTCTTCTGCTTGAACTTTTTGCCGATTATTTATATTTAAGATTTCAGTCATTATTAGAGCGATTTGTCAATAGATTTATCAACCAAATACCACCAGCCGCTGTCAAAATAAATCCTAAGGTTTTATTAAACCAGTTCCAGTCTCCCTCGCTATAATAAGTCGTTCCTGTTGAATATCCGCTAGAGCCAGAGGAATGGCTACTTCCTGAGTAGTATCCTTTCGCAAATACAGCATCTGGAGAAGCTAAATTTGCCATTAATAACGTCACTGAGAGCATCATAATAAATTCTGTTGCTCGTGGTGATAGGGTTGAAAGTTGCTGTCCAGAGCGGACTTTATCAGACAATTGTTTTAGCTCAGCCGCAATCTGAGGCGGCAGTTCCTGAGCGCGGTCTAAGATACTATTTAATAAGCGTGATAAGTCAATTTCTGATAGTAATAGTTGAAGGTGGGTCAACCATTCTACCGTCATTTTTGGGCTGTGGTAAGGATGTTGTACCGGCAATAACTTGCTAGTATCTACGTCATTTCTCTCGACTTCTTCTAACCACATTTGGGCAGTTGATTCTAGCTGAAGGAAATCCCGCAAACCTCTCAGCCCAGTCCCGGCTTCTTCAATATCTAAAAAATTAATGTTTTTTTCTTCTGTTGCTTCGGGAATTTGAGTTGGTTGAATATGAGGATTCAGTAAATAGTAAAATAGCTGTGGGCAATCCAGAGTGTGAATATTGACGCTGTGGCGAATATGCGCGATCGCGTTCTCAAACTCAAACACTTTTAGCCAATTTTCAAGCGCGATCGCCTGTAAATTTTCCGGTAGGGTAATGGCTTCTAGTTCAGCACGCTGAATTGCAACTGGTGATGCTAAAAAGAACCCCCAATTGCCATAATCATGGCTCTCAAAGGATGGGATTGTTAGTTGTAAAGGCTTTGCCATCAATCCAGTAGCTAACAAGGTTTGATATAAACACCAAAAACCTGTTGTACGGCTTTCTGGAGAGACGCCATTCGTGCTAATAATCCCACCTGTATAAAGTACCCGGCTAATCGTTTTAAACCATTCTTGAGTGTATATCGCAGTATCTTCTGTACAACCAGGATAAGTGAAATCGCAAATAATGACGTGATAAGATTTTTCTTTAATTGCAGATAAGAATCCAAAAGCTTCTTGTGTGTAAATCGTCAAGCGATTGCTTTCTAAGCTCCCCTTATTAAAATCCTTAAATACCCTTTTCCCTAGTTCTAAAACTTCTGGGCTGTAATCCACTAAATCAACGTGACTTACTTCAGGAAACCGCAACACATCCCGTGCAGCTAATCCATCTCCACCGCCACAAATCAATACTTGCAACGCTGTCTGAGGAAATCGTTTGACTGCCAGTGCTACCGATGGAATCACCAAATGCTCGTGATAAATGGCTTCATCAGCGGTATCGAACTGTAAATCACCATTGATATAAAAAGCTAACCCGTTATTATGTTCTTCAATAAATAAAGACGTAGGCATTTTTTCTACCCAAAAATCATTAAAAATATTCCGCAAATCATTATAAAACTGGCTAATAATACTTGAGCAATAAAGCTGACAAAGTAGCTAGCTTTTCCCCCTCGTTCAATATTAGAAAAATCTTCTGGCTTCACTACTTTGGTAGAGTAAATATGTCGTTTCCCATTAGGCCAAGCTTCAATGGCTAAGTTCCATTGATGATCCTTGTCCCAATAATCCCAGGTAATTCGGCATGTCTCCTCTTCGTCTCCTTCATAGTTTCCCTGAGTTGATGACTCAAAGTAATAGCGTCTACCCAAGGCTTGCAATTCTGGATAAGGCATTTTTTGCTCTTGCATATCGTGCCAAAGACGAACAGCCAAATTATTAAGTGATTCTGGCTCAAATATCTTAGGATCGGGAATTTCTTCGGCAAGATACCAATTTACCAATGATTCAGGATTTTGCGGATCGATTTCTCGTAGCAAGTAATATTCTTTTCCGGTTTGAGATTTTAGCAACCACTCTGTTGTTTCATATCCATAAGAATCGTCATAAGTGCTGTATTCTTTAATATGCCACTGAACGCCATGATACTTTACGCGATCGTTTGGACGTAACTGCTCAAGTTGAGTTCTCGTAACGACAGGATACATAAAAGTTTGCAGAGAGTGGCTAAATTTTTTAGCAGACAGGAAAAAATAGAATACATTTAACTCTTCTAGAAGAATTGAATGTATTTTTGCTAAAAAATACAGTGAGTTATGGTAGGCAGCATTTATTATATTCACAACCCCACTTAACCAATAAAATAATCAATAATACTTCATAAAAATATGATTTTTTTATAACTCGCTACTCAAGACGATAGAAGAGGTTCAATAACCCTACCCACCAACCAACTTCACAAAAAACATATCCACTGGGCAAATGACCGGCGGGAGCGCGATCGCAATCAAAGATAAATTCTTCATAAGGAACCCAAGCACCATCAATCCGCCATCCTACGCGATCGCCTAAGATACACAAAATTTCATAATTTGCGCTTCTCGTTCCTCCAATCCTTTCCCAAATATATTTTTGGACGCTAAAACCAAAGCGTCCTTTACTGTGTTTGATCCAAAGTTGGTTAATAATCCGAAGGTCTGAAATTGGGAAATTTTTGATATCTTCTACTCTCAGCCAGCCTTCGTTTTCTCGACCGGAAATTCTCAGCATAACCGTCGTAGTTTCTTCATCCGCCTCTTGCCACTTTCCTAACGCTAAGAAAGTCTGTAGTTGCCGGTAATCTATTTTTGACGCTGAACTTTGCCGATTTGTTAAAAAATTCTGACTTGTAGTGATTGAACTGGCATTATAAGTTTTTGAAACCAGGATATTGCTGGATGCTGGCTGCTTAAAAGTGTAATTAGACTTATTGAGATTAAGCAATTCTAGCCACTCTTGCACCGATTGAGGGCGTGCCTCTGCTTGAAATTCCATCCCTTTAAGAATTGCCTGATTGGCTAAATTACTAATACTGGAATTGAGGCGTTGCGGTGAGTTTAACCGAATCCCCGCCGCTCTCGCAGGTGCAGGTAGCGGAACTTCTCCAGTCAGCAAATAGTAGAGTGTCGCCGCAAGTGCATAAACATCCGTATACTCGCCCCGTCTCGCTTGCTGAGCATACTGTTCAATCGGAGCAAAGCCTGGAGTAAAGGTTTGCGTGTGAGTCTGCGTCAAATCGGGGATAAATTCCCTAGCAATGCCAAAATCAATCAGTACCGCCTCAAATTTTTCGGCACGCACCATGATATTTGACGGCTTCACATCCCGATGCAAAAATCCCCTATCGTGGATGAAAGTCAGTGCATTACCAATCTGGCGGATATAGTGTAATGCTTCTGTTTCTGACAAAATACCCAGATGAAGTACGCGCTGTTCCAGGTTTTCTCCTTCAACATACTCCATCGCCATGCAAGGTAACTGTCCTTCAGAGAAGGCATTGTCAATCTGCACAATATGAGGGTGTCGGCACACAGCGAGTCGCAGCGCTTCTTTCTGGAAATCTCGATTAAATTTGTCTCGGTACGCTGTAAATTCGCGTTTAGTTAATACCCGTTCGTTCAGCGTTTTGATGACAACAAAATTTCCTTTTTTGTCCCTAGCTAGATAAGTGATGCCATAGCCACCTTCTCCCAGCACCCTTTCAATGATGTATCTTCCACCATGCAACATCTGCCCAGCGGCCCAAACCATTCCTCACACTTTCCCCTGAGACTTAGGCTAATTTTGCCATACCCTTGGTATCAGATTTGTTAAGTATTTGACCTATTCTAGAAGGCTCCATAAGGGAAGGGAACAAAGGTGACATGAACCAGAGCGCTCACTCTTATTTTTGAGTGATGTATTCAGCGTGGAACCGCCTAGATGAAGGCAATTGTTATGACTCAGGAACTCATGGATTTACGAAATAGCATCATTGAGAGAGGCTCAAAGAAACTTTGACGATTTTAGGGTGGCTGGATTGGATGAAAAAATGGTGGATAAAAATTAGAAAATCCTAGCAGCTCAACAATTACTTGCTTTGACGTATGCTCATTCAGCAAGTATTTTACCTGACATGATTGATGAGTATTTAACTCAGTTACCGGGCGGGCAAGATTAGTTTGAAGACAGGCGCGAATAGAGAATGCGATCGCACGAAACACGATCCCTTCGCTACTGGATATTACACTCCGCCAGTCTCGACGCGAGTAACGAAACTCCTAGTCTCCACACCACCTGAAACCCCTCTCCAATCAGTACAGGTAAATGTCCTTGGGGAGCATTGATAGAGAAAGAAAGGTCATGGTAGTAAAGCCACTGGTTCTGCACGCACCATCCGACGCGATCGCCAAAGTTTATCCAAATATTCTCATCGTAATTGCGGGTTCCTCCCAGACTTTCATAGATGCGTTTTTGCACGCTAAAGCCAAAGCATCCGTTGCTGTACTTTACCCAAAGTTGGTCAATTGTGCGAAAGTCTTCACAAACAAAGTTGTCAATATCTTCGACTCGCAGCCAACCTTCTTTTTCCCGACCGCATACCTTAAGAATGATAGCTCCAGTTTCCCGATCTGCCTCTTGCCACTTCCCATTTGCAAGTAAATCCCGCAGCTTGCTGTAATCTATCCCCACCGCTGAAGTTAGATCGTCAAGCGGGAGAAATTGGGGAGTACAGGTTTCGAGTCTCCAGGCGATAGAAGAAATGACCTGATACCATCCATCACCTACACCCGCAAACACCCAACCCGCCACCCAACCCGAATAAAGAGCCGGAAGGTGCCCAACCGGAGCATTTAAGGTGAACTGGAGATCAGCCCAAAAAAGCCAGTCGCCTCGTAAGTTTCCTCGCACGCGCCAGCCGACGCAATCACCAAACAGGCAAAAGTTTTGATAATTTGCCTTAGCGTTTCCCCCAATACTTTGCCAGATACGCTTCTGTACGCTAAAGCCGAAGCGTCCGTTGCTGTACTTTATCCAGAGTTGGTCGATAGTGCCAAGGTCATTACAGGGAAAGTTTTCGATATCTTCTACCCTGAGCTTACCTTCTTGTTGTCGATCGGCTACTTTCAGCATGAGCGCCGCAGTTTCTCGATCTGCCTGTTGCCATTTTCCGGCTGCAAGTAAATCCCGCAGTTTACTGTAATCGATTCCGACCTCTGAACTCAAATCATTTGGGGGAGGTAGAGCAGGGAGAGATGTTGTCAGCATTTCCACCGGAGGATCTATCGGCAGTGTTGTCGCCTCTGGTTGTTCTTGAAGATGTGCAGACGCAAGATTTTGTGTCTGTACAAGATTGTCAAAGCTGTCCGATTCAAATAATGCCAACCAGTCTGGTACTGACTTCGGGCGATCCTCTGGAGTAAATGCCATCCCGCCCAGAATCGCTTGATTAACGCGATCGCTAATATTGGGATTGAGCTGCTGGGGTGGATCGAGCGCAATTCCAGCCGCTCTCAAAAAGGCAGCAGTGGGTACAGTTGCGGTCAGCAGATAGTAAAGTGTCGCGGCTAGGGCGTAGACATCGCTATACTCTCCCCGCCTGGTTCGTTCAGCGTACTGCTCAATTGGCGCAAAACCATTTGACATCGCCTGAGTATGAGTCAGCGTGACATCGGGGATAAACTCCCGTGCAATGCCAAAATCTATTAGCACCGCTTCCGCCCGATCGGAACGCACCATAATATTTTTCGGCTTCACATCCCGATGCAGCAAGCCTTTATCGTGAATGACACTCAGCGCCGAGCCAATTTGCCGGATATAGTGCAGCGCTTCGGCTTCTGACAGAACACCTTGCCGTTTCACGCACTGCCAGAGGTCTTCCCCCTGAATGTACTCCATGACAATGCAAGGCAGCCGCCCCTCATGGAAAGAGTTTTCCATCTGCACGATATGAGGGTGTCGGCAGAGAGAAAGCCTTAGCGCTTCATCTCGAAAGTCTTGCCGATACTTGGTTAGGAACGCACCCCGCTCTGGATCGCTGAGTACCTCTTCTTTCAGCGTCTTGATGACAACGCTGCGACCCTTTTTATTCCAAGCAAGATAGGCGATCCCAAAGCCACCTTTACCCAACTGCTTTTCAATAATGTATCGTCCGCCCTGCAACTTTTGCCCAGGATGCCAAACCATTGCTAAAGCCGCCTCGACACTAGGGTTAATTTTGGCATAAGGGTAGCCGTTCGCTTACACTGACTTCTGGCACCCTCGCTACACCCCATTTCCAGCATGGGTCGCTTCTAGCGTAGGTTTGTATGCCAGTCAAAATGAGGAGAGCCAAGTCAGGGATGAAAAAAATATTGTTGTCCGGTTTGTTGTTGTTGCTACCGCTAGCAGCGTGTTCGCCCAACCCCTCCGGGACTTCAGCGACGAACGGTGGAACTGAGGCAAAGCCTCTGACAATCGGTGCCATTCCCGATCAAGATCCGCAAAAGTTACAGCGTCAGTATGACAAGCTAGCTGCCTATCTGGAAAAGGAACTGGGTGTGCCGGTGGAGTATAAGCCGGTTACTGACTATACGGCGGCCGTTACTGTGTTCAAAGTAGGGGATTTGGATTTGGTTTGGTTTGGGGGATTGACGGGGGTGCAGGCACGGTTGCAGGTGCCCGGTGCAGAAGCGATCGCTCAACGCGACATAGACGCCCAATTTCACAGTCTCTTCATCGCCAACAAAAAGGCTGGACTGAAGCCATTTAAAGATATTTCTGGTTTACAACAACTGAAAGCACATTCCTTCACTTTTGGCAGCGAATCCTCTACCTCCGGGCGTTTAATGCCGCAATACTTCTTGCAACAAGCTGGACTGAAGCTTGAAGATTTGAAAGGTCAAGCCGGTTTTTCTGGCGATCACGATAAGACGATTAAATTGGTGGAAGCAGGCACCTACGATGTCGGTGCTGTCAACGAAAGCGTCTGGAAAAAGCGAGTCGAAGCCAAAGAAGTAGACTTGAACAAAGTAGAAGTCCTTTGGGAGACACCCGCCTACTACGACTATCACTGGGTAATGCACCCCGATGTCAAACAGCGCTACGGTGAAGATTTTGTTAAAAAAGTACAAAATGCCTTTTTGAAACTAGATCCCAAGGTACCAGAGCAAAAAGAAATTCTCGACCTTTTACAAGCAACTAAATTTATTCCTACCCAAAATTCCAACTATGCTCAAATTGAGGAGATTGGTCGGAAAATTGGCAAAATAAAGTGATGTAAATGACAGAAGCTAACTTTAAAATTGCAGAAACATCCGATACTGAAACCCTGGTGGAGTTTATCCGGGAGTTCTACGAGTTTGAACACCTAAATTTTGATGAATCCCTTGTTCGCACGACGTTAGCAAAAATTTTGCATGATGATTCTCTAGGACGAGTGTGGCTGATCCAGCATGACGATAAAGCGATTGGCTACGTCGTCCTTACCTTTGGCTACAGTTTGGAATTTCGAGGACGTGATGCATTTATTGATGAACTCTACATCCGAGAGAGTTATCGGGGGCAAGGGGTAGGCATGAGCGTAATTCAGTTTATAGAAAGTGTTTGCCCTTCTCTAGGAATTCAAGCGCTTCATTTAGAAGTCGAGCAGAAAAATACACCAGCACAAAACTTATATCGGAAGGTTGGTTTTAAAGATCACGACCGCTATCTCATGACTAAATGGATAGCAAACTAAGCAGAGACATAACCTCATCTGCGCCAGTATTTGAACTGAAAAACGTTTCTAAGCAATTTGGACGTTTTGAATCTCTCGCTGATATTAACTTGCAGATTTGGGCAGGCGATCGCGTGGCGCTGGTTGGTTCCAGTGGTGCGGGGAAAAGTACGCTGATTAATTTACTCAACGGTACGCTGCTACCCAGTCAAGGAGAAGTCTGGGTACTGGGTCGCAACCTTGCCCATCTTCGTCCCAAGTTGCTGCGCCAAGTTCAGCGCCAGATTGGTACGATTTACCAACAATTTCACTTAGTTGATAATTTGCAGGTGATTCACAATGTCAATGCTGGACATTTGGGGCGGTGGTCGTTTTTTAAAGCAGCAGTTTCACTAATTTATCCTTTGGAAGTTGAAACGGCTCATAAAGCTTTGGCAGAGGTGGGGATTCCGGAAAAACTTTACGAACGCACTGATAGTCTTTCTGGCGGTCAACAGCAACGGGTAGCGATCGCTCGCGTCCTCGTGCAAAATCCCACCGCTATCCTTGCCGATGAACCGATTTCCAGCCTCGATCCCGAACGCAGTCGCGAGATTATGGACTTATTGCGCCAGCTCAGTCAAGAAACGGGCAAAACTTTAGTCACCAGTGTCCACGCGATAGAATTTGCTCGCAGTCATTATCAGCGAATTATTGGTCTGCAACATGGGCGTATTTTGTTTGATACCCCCGCTCAAGACCTCTCTGATGCAATGATTGAAGCTCTCTATAAAACCAAAGAGTAATCCTAAATATTTCTATTCAAATTCCTCTGCGTTTTTTGCATCTGTAACGGTTTGATATCTAAAGCGTGCCCCAAACAAGCGATCTCAAACTAACAAACCTTCCTCAGCGCCCCTCCCCGCTTAACTGGCGTACTGCATGGGGATTGCTGTTTGTCGCGTCCCTCATTTGGTCGTTGCACGTAGCAGGCGTATTCCAAGGGAATTTAATCAACGAAGGCGGCTGGAACCTCGTTTGGCGCTTTATCATAGCTGCATTTTCACCCGATCTCAGCCTGGAATTTCTCCAACTCACTCTAGATTCCACCCTGAAAACCCTCGCTTATGCCGTGTGTGGCACTTTCTTCAGCGTGCTGATTGGGTTGGTGGGGGGTGTTTTTTCTTCTGAGATATGGTGGCAATCTGTTTCAAATTCAAAACTCAAAACTCAGACGCGATCGCTGGCGTTTCTAAAACTCAAAATTCAGCCGCCTTGGGTGGTGGTACGAGGAGTTTTAGCAATCCCCAGAGCAATTCACGAGTTAATTTGGGGGTTATTTTTCCTCAATATTTTTGGACTCGATCCGCTAGTAGCCGTGTTAGCGATCGCAATTCCTTTTGGTGCGATTACTGCCAAAGTCTTCTCCGAGATTCTAGACGAAACCCCCCGCCAGCCACTTATGGCACTCCTCAATAGCGGCGTTCTCCCTCTGAATGCTTTTGCCTATAGCTTGATTCCCCAAGCCTTTCTAAATCTGCTGTCTTACGCTTTCTATCGGTTTGAGTGTTCGATTCGTTCCGCCGCCGTACTGGGAATTATCGGTGCAGGTGGACTGGGGTATCAAATTCTCCTCAGCCTCCAATCTCTGCGCTATGAGCAGATGTGGACGTTTTTGATTGCCCTAATTGGATTAAATGGTGCTACGGATTTTTGGAGTGCTTTGTTACGCAACCGTTTAGGTGCGCCGAGTCGCCTGGATTTGAATGTCCTAAATCTCCAAGGGCGCAAACAGCGGTTTTATCAAAAAGCTCCAGTCGTGCAGGTGTCATTTCTGGGCGGCATTGTTTTAGTCATTTTCTCCTTTTGGTACGTCCAAGCTGATTTCTCAAAACTTTGGGCACCGCGAACCGCACAGCTATTGGCAGGAGTGTTTCAGGATGTCTTCCCACCGGATGGAAGTCAGCTGAGTCAACTTTTTACCCTTTCGGCTCAAACCCTTGCTATGTCTATCCTGGCAATGGCTGGGGCTGGATTAGGAGGCATTTTATTATCTTTCCCAGCCGCAAATAATTTCCTGTTGCCAGGAGGGATTGGGGAAAGCCGATCCCCCCAACCCCCCTTAAAAAGGGGGGCAGGAGAAAATCTAACATCTTCCTTAAAAATGGGTGCGGGAGAAAATCTAACGTTCCCCTTTTTAAGGAGGGTGAGAGAAAATCTAATACCCCCCTTTTTAAGGGGGGCTAGGGGGGATCTACGAGCAACTGCTGTACTAATTTTTAGCCGCTTCCTACTGCTATTTGCTCGTGCCGTTCCCGAACCCATTTGGGCATTAATCTTTCTATTTGTATTGTTTCCAGGGATCTTACCGGGAGCGATCGCCCTCGGTTTACACAACTTAGGTATCCTAGGGCGTCTGATGGCGGAAGTGACGGAAAATCTAGATGAACGTCCTTTGCGATCGCTCAAAGCTTTGGGCGCGAGTAGTTCTCAAGTCTTCCTCTACGGCGTCTTACCCCGCACTTTGCCCCGCTTTATCGCTTATATCCTCTACCGTTGGGAAGTTTGCATCCGCGCCACCGTGATTGTTGGGTTGGTGGGTGCGGGTGGATTAGGTCGCTTGCTCACGGAACAACTGAGTAGCTTTGACTACAAAGCTCTCCTTACAACGTTGATAGCCTTTCTCGCCCTCACTTTTATCGTAGACCTGATTAGTGTCTCAGTCCGACGAGCAATCAGGTAATGCAGGTTTCACCGCATCTGAGACGGATCGATTCTCAGCTACTTCGACCAACCACTTCTGAAGGCGAGATCCCCGACTTCTTAGAGAAGTCGGGGATCTGAAGCGTTGGCATCTTACAACTAAAATAGCATTTCTCTCTAAATTGTCATTCTGTTTTGTAAATCAAAAATACCGATCCAATTGGATTGAAATTTTCTACATAGATTTTGTTGTTATAGTAAAAAGCTGTCGAAAAACCACCATCAAATAACATCGCTTCTTGAATACCTCCTAAACAGTTGTTTTTAGAAATTCCTTCCAGGACATCATCAAACTTGTCTGGATACAATGGCCCATCCGTTTCGACGTTATTCACTAGAAAAATTACATAGCCTTTGGAAGTAATTGCTGCCATTGAGCGACTGGTTTCGTGTTTGCAGGCATATTCTCCCAGGTCATTACAAATATCCTTAAATATTCCATCTTTATAAAATCTCCCATTCCCGCCTACTAAGTTATAATTTAAAATTTTCTCGTTTCTTTTACCAATCTGAATGGTCGCCTTTCGCTCTTCTGTACCTCCTGAAATTCCAAAGGAAGACCGCTTATCTTTAAATAAACCCGAATATTCTATACCCCGTGAAATGTTCAAGCCTTGGGGTTTATTCTCAGGATCTATATAATCCGCATTAATGGCTGCAATTGGTCTTTTGCCATTTAGTTTTGCATTCTCGTCCGCTATGATTTCATGAAACTGTTTTGGAATATATTCTTTACGAAATCTCCCTTTAGCATCTTTAGCATAAATTTCATGGGCTAAAGCCAAACTGACTTTAAAATCTAGTTTTGGAGATTTGGGGTCAAAAATAAGAACATAATTTGCTCCTTTAACCTTAGCATTCCCTTGATGATCTGTTCTGATAAATTCTATGCTGAACTGACATTCTTGGCTTTGGCAATCGCATAAACTCTTAACGGTATTTTCTATGTTTACTATTTTTTTTACTTGAACTTGAGGAATCGTTAAATTATTTTTCAAATAAATATGAATGCTAAATACAGCTATAAATGTTACTAATAATATGCTTAAAAATTTTGTTTTGGTAAACATACACTAAGGAATTGACAAAAAATGTATGTTTACATTTTAAGCCTAACAATCCCTAGGATGAGGGTGAAGATTAACCATCCTATAGGTATTTTAATAAATAATAAGTATTGAAGAATTGCCAGTTGTCATGAGTTTTTGGTTTTTTGGTCAGAGATTCTTAGCAAAAACCAATCACCAATGACGAACGATCAATTACCGCTAACTAAGCGAACTGTAGTGACTGAGGAAACCCAGTGGCGCTGTTGTAACTGATACATATGGTTAAACAGTTGCCAACAATACTGTTCTGGAAGCCCGCAGGTTAAGGCACCGCGCAGGACAACGTTGAAGTACCAGTCGTTGGGGGCAAGTTCTTCTGCTAATTTGTTAACGACAACGTAGGTACGAACGCTGGTATATGTCTGCTCTTGGCAGGAAACGTTGACCATTTCCTGGCGATAACCGCCTTGAGGAACTTCTTCGCGTTCATCCAAGCGATCGCTCAATCTCCACGGTAATCGATACAGAACTCCTTCGACTGAGGATGATGGATCTTTCACCATATCTAAAACACCACAGTTGCGAAGCGCTGAGCGACGATAAAATCCTAGTCGATATCCTTTCAGTGTGGCAGCACCAATCACGTAAGAATGGGTGTTCTCGCCGAATGTACGCTTTAAATCAACCGGGCACATACAAGAACCGTAAGCAAAATAGTAAAACATCGGCTCTTTTTGTTGCTGTTGTGGCAATCTCAAACCTAGATGTGAAGGATGATGAGATTGTACCCAGGTGTGTTTCAAGTGTCCAATGCGATCGCTCATCTATCTATAGGAATATTTTTACTATGGACATGATTTTAGCGGAATGTTTTTATTATATACCTACATATCCCGATAGGTAAACCGTAGATTAGAATTTGGTTTCTTCCTTCGGAAACTTCCGGAAGAATTAGTCGCTGGAGATTTTTAGCGATCGCTAAAAAGCAATCCCTGTATTATTCAGTTGTTTCACTTGCAAAGTATCAGCAAATAGGAAAGCAGCTCCAATCTGGGGCTGCTTTCCCTATTTGCTAAGAATGAGAGTATCCAGATTCTGCCCGATTTTATCTTTGGGCGCTGCTGGCAAGCCGATTCCAGTCTTGGATCACCTTCTCTAAAGGTGCAGGCAAACTCTCTTGATTAATATCGGTGTAGCGAACTGTACCTTTGCGGCTGCTAAGGGTGTAGGTGATGTGATCGGCAGCACCGCTAGGCGCTGGGTAGCTTAGGTTCTTAAATTGGGCAAATTGCTGCCGTTCTAGCATTTGCTGAAACTGTCGGACCTGTTGCACAGGAATGCGGAGAACGCTACGCTCGGAGTCATTGGCATCACCGATGCGAACCCGCATCAAGCTTCCATCATTCAGTAAAACAGTTTCGTAGGTTCTGCCAGTAAAACCACCACTTTCGATCGCTCGAAACACGACATTTTTATCTAAGGATGGCGGTAGTTCGCTAGTCGGGATTGGCGTCGGCTTGAGGATGCCAGCATCGCTTAGTTTACTTGCTGCTTGATTGAACTTAACAATGGAACCATCGCTGTTAGTGTGATAAACCAACAGTTGTAGCTTGTTTTGTACAGTCACCTGCCAACCAGGTATTGCATTAGTAAGACAACTCTCGTTAATACCGCCCAAACCGAGACAGCTATCCCAATTGTACTGTTGAGCCTGAATGATGCTGAGTTCGGTAGTGGGCAGTTTGAACTGCCCGGAAGCTTCCCTTAAGACTGCATCCCTAACGGAGTTCGGCAAACTCGCTAGTTGATCCACCTTCACTACAGAACCAGTTGCATTCGTGCGATAGACCAAGCGTTTTCCACTTCCTTCTACCGTCACCTGCCAGCCGTCTACAGTCGCTGGCGCACACAAAATATCAGGTGCGTAAATACCTAAACAAGCATCAGGCCAAGTTTTCTTTTCCGCCTGCACGAGGCGAATCTTGTCAGGTGTCACCTCTAACTGCTCTGCGGCAATCGGTAAAATGGCACTGGTAACGGCTTTGGGAAGGTCTTTTGGGATGCTACTGACAGGAGTATCCGAATTTTGTAAGCGTACAACTTGCCCTGTAGAATTGGTACGATAAACCCAAGTTTTGCGACCGTTAGACACAACAACGCGCCAACCGGGAACTAATGCTTGGGTACAAAATTCACCCGATTTCGGAAGTCCCAAACAGCCATCTTTCCAAGTTTCCTGACTAAATTCAGTAATTTTGAGCTTTCCCGGAGCGATGCCAGTTTGACGCGACAAATCTTGACGAACAGTGTTAGCAATCCGAGGCGGTAAGCGATTAGCTTGTTTACGGTCAAGATTTTGCCCAACTTTCTGGTCTTTAAGTCTAACCAGTCTGGTGATAGACTCAGAAAGTGTAGCTGGGGCAGCAAATGCGGTTTGTAATAGTGTCAGACCTGCGCCCAAAGACAAGATACCAGTTAGAACTAGAGCGGCAAAAATCCGCTCAGATTGGTGAACTGTTTCACTGGGATTTACGGGTTTGGAGTGATTTTTGAAAATCCGTCTCATAGAAACCTCAATAGATTTGTTTTTGTAAGTGGAGAGCGTGTTTGTTCAGACGAGCGGCACTCCAATGCTCGTCCAATGCGAATCGCACATAAGAAGCTTGACGCTGCTATCGGGCGAGTTGGTTCCGCTGTTTAGCTCACCTGAATGGGTGATTTTTTACAAGTTTCAGAAGGCGATCGCAAACTAACCTCTTCACTTGTGCAAAAACAGGTTTCTATGATCGTGTATACGTGTATTTATTTCAGCAAGGAGCGATCGCCATGACTGTGTTGGTAGTAGCTACAGGAAATCCAGGCAAGCTGCGAGAGATGCAGACCTATTTAAGTGGATTTGGCTGGGAATTGACCCTGAAGCCAGCGGAACTGGAAATTGAGGAGTCAGGTGACACCTTCATGGCTAACGCTTGTCTGAAGGCATCCCAGGTGGCACAGGCGACTGGAGAGTGGGCGATCGCAGATGATTCTGGATTGGAAGTAGACGCCTTAGAGGGGGCACCCGGTATTTATTCCGCGCGTTACGGCAAAACCGACCCCGATCGAATTGAACGCCTGTTGAATGAACTTGGCAACGAACTGAATCGGGAAGCCCAATTTGTGTGCGCGATCGCGATCGCACGTCCCGATGGTGCGATCGCCCTGCAAGCCGAAGGAGTTTGTCGCGGCGAAATTCTCCACTCCCCTCGCGGTACAGGTGGATTCGGCTACGATCCGATTTTTTACGTTCCTAAAGAGCAAATGACCTTTGCGGAAATGACTCCTGAGTTGAAGCGCCAGTGGAGCCATCGAGGTCAAGCCTTCAAAATTCTTTTACCCCAGCTACAGACATTAAAGACTGAGGATTGAGTGCAGAAGTTAGAAATCCAGTGACCAGAAATCAGAATTTTGCGATCGCCAAAAATTCTGATTTCTGAATTTCTAATTACTCGTAACTTCTAACCCAGTCCTCAGACCTCAGTTCTCAGTCCTGACTTAGACGGCTTCCAGATTCTTTTCCCCCGTCCGAATTCGGATGACCTGCTCTACCGGGCTGACAAAAATCTTACCATCCCCGATTTCACCCGTTCGGGCAGCGGCAATGATTTTCTCAATCACCATGTCAACCTGGCTATCTTCAACAACGATCTCTACTTTAAGTTTTTGCAGAAACTCAACCGTGTACTCGGAACCGCGATAACGTTCGGTTTGACCTTTCTGCCGTCCAAATCCTCGGACTTCAGAAACGGTCATTCCCACAATTCCCGCATTGACTAGCGCAATTTTCACTTCGTCGAGTTTAAAAGGCCGGATAATCGCTTCAACTTTTTTCAAGCTTCTAACTCCTCAGTTCGTTCTGGATTTGATCTGTACAATCAATTTGTACAACCAAAGGTACTCGTAAAGCGGCGGCTATGTTTTATCACTGCTTAAACAAAGATTTTTGTATTATATGATACATACTTCTTCACTCCCACCACAGGCATGAATTGTACCAACCCTAGCCAACCCTAACGAAGGGGTTTATCGTGGATATCGCTGACTCGTCAACCTGACAGACGTGACTAGCCAGTTGAAGATGTAGGGGTTTGGAAATAATCTCCCCCATCTGTATCAAGGCAGTCGTTCCAGGCGAATGCACCCGGTTCTTACGATTTCCCGCTCCGATTCCTAGCAGAGTCTAATCCTTCAGCCGTTAACTGACAAGACAACTGGCTTAACGACTACTCAACGACTATTATTCAACAGCGGACGCACAATCAAAAAGCCAGTGCCAAACGCTGTCGCCACAATTAAAGAGATGACAACGATTAACCACCAGCCACTCACATCTGGGGAACGCTCTGGCTGAGTTGGGCGACGATACCGACCCTCTTCCTGTTCGATTACTAAGCTTTCTGAAAATTCGGTTAGGAGTGCTGGTTCACCTTTGAGAGGAGGAGGCTGCGGAGGACGCCGCTTGGGTGTTGAGGCGCTTGGTGCAGTCCGTATTTCCGGTTCAATGGCGGGAGGGGGAGCTTCAACTCGACCCCCAGAGGAAAATGAAGTAACCAGCTGTTGGGCGTGCAAAGCTGACTGAACAACTTTTTCAATTTCCTGTCGCAGCTGTTGATTTTCTTTGGCTAACTGCTGATTTTGGGAATTCAAAGAGTCCAGCATCGCTTGTGCTGCTTGTAGCTCTGCCGAGAGTTCTTTGTAAACCGAAATTGGTACCGAAGGACGGTAGGTATTCATCGGGCTTTGGGGAGTCTGCTCGGAAATATAAGCATTTTGCATCGGGGAGCGGGTCGAAGGATTAGACATCATGGATTTAGTTTAAGTTCTGTACGGCAACAATAATGGAAAGTGAGGCGGCTTTGACAGCCATTTTTTAACAAATTTACTATTTAATCAACTAGCAATGTGCCCCAATCGATCTTTATGATGTCAATGCTACAACCTTTTAATTCTCCGATTGTTTTAATTCTCCGATTGTAGGAGAGGAAAAAAGTGTCCCACGGGTCCCTGACCCTGACCAATGGCTAAAGCGTATTTTAGAGCAGTGGTGACATAATCTTTTGCTTTTTGAACCGCAGACCACCGATCTTTGCCCAAGGCTAGATTAGCAGCGATCGCGCTACTGAGCGTACACCCTGTACCGTGAGTGTTTGTCGTCTCTACGGTAGCGGTTTTTAAGGTTTCCAGATGCTGCCCATCAAACCAGATATCGATGCCGCGTAGATTTCCCTCCATCCCGCCTCCTTTCACTAATACCGCTGCACCACCTCCCAAACGATAAATCCGTTGGGCAGCAGCCCGCATATCATCCAATGTATGAATTGCTAACCCGCTCAATAATTGAGCTTCGTAGCGGTTGGGGGTCACAATTGCTGCTTTGGGGATTAAGACATCCCGCAATGTTGCCACGGCGTCATTGTCAATCAGTTGGGCACCCGTGCGCGATACCATGACCGGATCGACGACTAAGTTCTCCAGTTTGAAAGCTTCCACAGCTTGCGCGACAGCCGTAATAATCTCCCGATTCAGCAACATCCCCGTTTTAGCTGCTTGGACACCAATATCTGTCACCACAGCCTCAATCTGGGCGACAATTGCTGCTGTCGGTAAAGCATCCACCCGTGTGACTCCCAGCGTATTTTGCGCTGTCACGCAGGTAATGGCACTGGTGCCATGAACGCAGTGAAAGGAGAATGTCCTTAAATCAGCTTGAATGCCAGCACCGCCGCCGCTATCAGAACCGGCAATCGTTAGAGCAACAGGTACGCTTGATGGGTTTACAACGGTCATAAGATAAGGTTAATTGGGAATTAGTTTATACCAGCAAGCTAAGGACGACTAACAATTATGATTACTCTAAATTTTCGATAAAACTAAGCTGAATTGACTTAAATAATTAGATTTTACAAATCATTGCACTTTGGGTGCCGATCGATTTCCCATGAGCCGATTCAGTGGCAAATGATGGCGGTGCTGCCCTTCAGGAGCGGGTAGAACCGGGTGATGTACCCAAAGACAATAGATGATCAATCAATCAGGGGACAATATACGATGAGCCGCGATGAGCCGCACTGATTTCCAGTTTAGGAGGGGAAATTAGTGCGGCATGAGAGCGTAGATGTAGCGATCGCTCCCGTAATCAGTCAAGTCTTCCCACTGCTGGGACAGGTAATCATTGGCTTCGGGACTTCTACCGAAGCCGATCCGCTTTCTGGAAGTTTAGAAGAATTTTGCACCCTGCGAACCAATGCGAAGTTGCCCAGGTATCCATTAAAAATTAAAAAGGAGGCATTCCATTTTTAATTTTTAATTCTTCTAGCGTTGCGGACGCCGTCTTTGGAGAAATTCCGGAATATCCAATCCTCCACCTTGTTGCGGTCTAGGCTCAAACGTGGGGGTAGAAGGCGGAACGGGTGACGGTGCGGGTCGCGGTGGCTGTTTGGTGGTGCGCGTTTCTCTCGCCGCCGGTGTGGACTGAGTTTCTCCGCTAAATCCAGTCGCAATGACGGTAATTCTTACCTCACCTTGCATCCGATCGTCAATCACTGCCCCGAAAATGATGTTCGCATTCGGATCAACCACTTCATAGATTGTTTCGGCTGCGGCATTCACCTCGTGCAGCGTCAGGTCGCTACCGCCGGTAATGTTAAAGACGACACCTCTGGCTCCTTCAATCGAAGACTCTAGCAAAGGTGAGGAAATTGCGGCGACGGCGGCTTCTCTAGCTCTCGATTTCCCAGAACCCACGCCAATCCCCATCATTGCCGATCCCGCATCTGCCATCACGGCTCGGACATCGGCAAAGTCCACATTGACCAGTCCGGGAATCGTAATAATATCCGATATCCCTTGAACACCTTGACGCAGGATATCATCGGCGACACGAAAGGCATCTTGAACTGGCATGGTTTCTGGAATCACTGCCAGTAGCTTATCGTTGGGGATGACGATCAGCGTATCTACCCGACCCTGCAAAGCGGCAATGCCTTCATCTGCTTGAGAAGTGCGACGGCGTCCCTCAAAGGTAAACGGACGGGTGACAACGCCTACTGTTAAAGCTCCCATTTCTTTGGCAACTTCTGCCACAATCGGTGCTGCACCCGTACCCGTCCCGCCTCCCATCCCAGCGGTAATGAATACGAGGTCAGTGTTTTCTAAGGCATGAGCGATCTCGTCACGCGATTCTTCCGCTGCCTTTTGACCAATGGCAGGATTGCCCCCAGCACCTAACCCTCGCGTTAACTTCTGTCCCATTTGCAAGCGTTTAGCAGCCGAGGAGTGAGACAAAGACTGGGCATCGGTATTGATTGACCAAAACTCTACGCCACTGACATCACTGGCAATCATGCGGTTCACCGCATTGCCCCCGCCCCCACCAACACCAATCACTTTAATTTTGGCGACGCTACCTAGCACGATGTTGTCACTCCTAGATTCTTCCCTGGGTGTTCCGTTAGCATCGTGATTATGGCCTAAATGTAACACGGTGTTATTAAAAGGATTCGCACCGTCCACTGCGGGTGAACGACCTGCGTTCCCTGAGGTATTTGAGTTTTGGTGGGCAAGCCCTGGTTTACTATTGAGCGTCATTGCAATAGAAAGGGTCAATAAACAACTTTTTAGTTTAGGTAGCGATATGAGTCAACTATAGGGTAAGTTGACCCTTAAAACCAATGAGAGTCATAGTGCATTGACGTTCTTGAAGCGGTCTGGAGTCAACTGTCTGAAGACTGATCCTGCTAAAAGATAAAAGATGTTAGCCAAGTGAAGCTCTGTTTGCAGGATGTGAGGATGAATTGAGTCGAGAAGACGCTTTCTGCCTGAAGCCAGAGCTAGCATTCTTTCTAAGCTTATAAAGGTTTGGTTTTTTGGGGAGGGTTGCCTTTTTTCATTTGAATTGCTGGGGCATCGGGGTTTTTGAGATCAATATAGGCAATCTCGCTGCTGGAAAAATGGGCTGGCAAATCTCTCATTCGATCGAGGACGGTGAGCTGATAGGTAAACCGAGAAGTGTAAGCCCCAAAATGTACCCATCCTTGCTCGGTTTTTAGAATTAAATTGGCTGGATTTTGCCAATCAATCTCAAACACTTTGACTGGACTACGGCTGACGGCTTGGTAAAGTGCCGACCAGTAGGGGCGATATTCATCCCGGTAGCCAATGATTTTTAAGGTCGGCAAGGGGCTGGTGCGCTCCAGATCGGTGTAGCTGTCTAAAGGCATCCAGACGCCTTGTTCGTCTAACAACCCCATCAAGATAGGCTGCGATCGCGTTTTACTATTTGAGGGTTTTTGGCGGGAAGTAGCAGTCTGGCGCGTCTGCGTGCGGAGGGCGATCGCAACTGGCTGTCGTTCCTTGACTTGTACGGTTAGTCCTGGGGGCAACATTTGCCGGGTAACGATGGCTTCCTTGATCGCAGGTTGTAATTCCAACTCTTCGGCGATGAGTTGCGGCTGGAGCCGCAGCAAATACTGAGGGTAAGAGAGGGGCAGCAGTGACCGAATCGCTGTGATTGATAGCGTTTTATTACCTTCAATGGCAATTTGCTCGGGCTTGCGGATCACCCAGGCGGGTAAAGTCGTTACCCAAACTAACCCACCTGCTAAACCAGTGGCGAACACCACTCGCCACATTGCTTGAAAAGATTTTACCCGTCGCTGGCGACGTAATTTTTGACGCCGTTGGCTCAATTCGGTTTGTGATACTGATGCGATGCTTGTCATCCTAACTTCTCAATCGGGAGTTTTTGGTGCTTGAGATAGGCTGCACTCAACACAACTTGATGTTGGTTCGCCGTAAGTTTAGGCGCGTCCCTCTTTCACTTAAACGTCACTTAAAGGGAGTGCTTGGGAGTTCCTACTATCCTTGCCTGACGGGGATATCACACCACGCTTACCAATCCGCTGACCGGGGGGAAAGTCATCATTGGTTCGCTCGGCTGGTTCGCTCGGCAATTTCATCTAACAAGGCGTTGACAGAATTTTTTTCGCTTTTGAGTACGGCTCATCAGGAACTGTAGCGGGAAATTCTAACGTCTAAATATTAACGTGACCAGACCATGATGAACTCTGTTTAGACTACAGAAAAAGAAATTAAAATCGGGGATCGCTCTTCGCCGCCAAAATCTTGGCTTTTTCCATCGCTTTGCGGCTTGAAAGTCACCACGATACGACCTAAATCGAAGAGCATCTAAGACTCAAGCTGAGGGCGATCGCGTTTTAGCTGCAAACCAAGTAGCCGGTGGTTAGACGACTCAGGGCGAAGCATTCCTCTCAAGTTCCCTCAACTCTACCAGGATGGATCTATCTGAGTGCAAGAGGGGTGCGCCCCTCCAGCCCGACCAGGGTCGCTATAGCGGAAGCTGTCTAGCAGTACAAAAATCAGTACAGGGATTGATCTGCATACTCAAGAGGTCGGCATGAAATTGGATTTGGAGAGATTCTATAAGGCTTGTAACCCTGCGAAGACCCTAATCTTCTCTAGGGCGGAAGATCGTCCCTACTATATCGATTTCTCATCGGTGCGAGGTGGCAAAATCATTGAGGCAGTAGGGCGAACCATTGCCCGGATTTCACCCGACGATCCCACCAGCCAGCTATTTACCGGACACATCGGCTGTGGGAAATCTACAGAGCTATTTCGCTTGAAAGCTGAGTTAGAACGGCAGCAATTTCATGTGGTTTATTTCGAGTCCAGTCAAGAATTAGACATGGCGAATATCGATATCAGCGATATTTTGCTTGCGATCGCGCGTCAAGTCAGTGAAAGCCTGGAAGAAATTCAGATTCGACTCAAACCGAGTTACTTTTCTAATCTTTTCAACGAGATCAAAGACATCTTGCAGACTCCGATTGATGTCTCCGCTGAAGCCCAATTGTCGGTCGGGATTGGCAAAATTACTGCCAAAACCAAAGATAGTCCTAAGCTTCGGGATCAGTTGCGGCAGTACCTAGAACCCCGCACCGAAGGCTTTTTAAAAGCGATCAATGAAGAAATCCTGAAACGGGCGAACGAAGAACTCAAGCGACGCGGTCAAAAAGGCTTGGTGGTGATTATCGATAACCTGGATCGGGTCGATCCTCGAACCATGCCTTCGGGAGGCACTCTGCCAGAATACCTGTTTATCGACCGGGGCGCACAGTTACGTCGCTTGAGTTGCCATGTCGTTTACACGATCCCCTTATCCTTAATTTTCTCCAACGATTACGAAGCTTTGAAGAATCGTTTGGGGGGTGGGGTTGCTCCCAAAGTGTTGCCAATGGTGCCGGTGCGAAACCGAGATGGTCGGGATTGCGAGGCAGGAATGACGTTGCTGCGAAAGATGGTGATGGTACGAGCCTTCCCAGAAGCGAACGAACAGCAGCACCTGGAGCTAATGACCAAGGTTTTTGATGCGTCTGAAACGCTGGATCGGTTGTGCCGGGTCAGTGGTGGTCATGTGCGGAACTTACTGGGATTGCTTTACAGCTGTCTTCAGCAAGAAGATCCACCGTTCTCCCGTGCTTGTTTGGAGAATGTGATCAAAGAATACCGCGATGATTTGGCGCTGGCGATTGACGAAGAGGAGTGGGATTTGTTGTTTCGGGTGGTGCAGCAGCAAAATGTGAAGGGCGATAAAGAATATCAGACGCTGCTCAGAAGTATGTTTGTCTTTGAATATCGGGATGAGAATGGGCGCTGGTTTGGGCTGAATCCGGCTTTGATGGAGACGCCAAAATTCAAGTCTTTAGTGGCTCTTCACCCCTTAGAAGCGTGATGCATCTTGGATTTGGTCAGGATCGCGCTCCGATTGTTTTGCGTAGGAGCATGGCAGGGGCATCGCAATGCCATGCCCCTACAGAATGTGAATGAGTGAATGAGTGTAAGTTGATTTAATCCACGTTCCTTATCGGAGAGATCGACTTAATCTGGGTATGGAGGAGGCGATCGCTTCCGATCCTTGATTTCCAGTAGGGGCTTTTCGATTGCCGTGCCCCTACTCGGCATCGTTTGACATGGAGGTTTGACATGGAGCCTGTCTGGATTCGCAGCGCGGTAAACTGTTTAAACTAACTGGTAACAGTCCGTCCAGCCCCTGAATAATTAAAGACAGTGCGCTATGAGTACATTTTTATTAGAAGTCGGTACAGAAGAATTACCTGCAAGCTTTGTGAATGATGCGATCGCGCAATGGCGATCGCGCATTCCTGCCAGTCTCGCCGAAAATAGCTTGGCTCATGAGGCGATTGAAGTTTATGCCACACCCAGACGCCTCGCAGTGCTGATAAAAGGGTTGCCCACTCAGCAACCGGATCGAGAAGAAGAAGTCAAAGGGCCACCCGCACAGGCGGCGTTTAAAGATGGGCAACCAACAAAAGCGGCAGAAGGGTTTGCGCGGAAGCTCGGTGTAGAACTCAAAGCTTTAGAAATTCGCCCCACCGATAAAGGTGATTTTGTCTTTGTCCGCCAAACTATCCCCGGACGCCCAACGGCTGAAATTCTCACTCAGTTGGTTTCCCAGTGGATTTTTGGATTAGAAGGCAAGCGGTTGATGCGCTGGGGGGATGGGGACATCAAGTTTCCGCGACCGATTGAGTGGTTGGTGGCTTTATTAAATGATGCCGTACTGCCGATAGAGTTAGTCAATGGTTCCGAGACGATTAAGAGCGATCGCATTACACGCGCTCATCGGGTTTTGCATCCCGAATCTGTGACGATTTCTCAGGCAGATGATTATGTCGATTCTCTGCGTTCTGCTTCGGTGGAAGTGAATCCAGAATCGCGTCAAACCAAAATTCAAGAGCAAGTCCAGGCTGCGGCTCAAAAGATGGATGGTTACACCGAAATCTATCCAGATTTGCTGCAAGAAGTCACTCATTTAGTGGAGTTTCCCACAGCAGTTGTCGGAAAATTTGATTCTGAGTTCTTGAGCCTCCCGACTGAAGTGATTACCACGGTCATGGTAACTCACCAGCGTTATTTTCCGGTTTTTAAAGCTGAACAATATAAAGAGTTACTTCCCTATTTCATCACAATATCTAATGGCGATCCGGCGAAGTCAGATATCATTGCCGAAGGGAATGCACGAGTGATTCGGGCACGATTAGCGGATGGTCAGTATTTTTATAAAGCTGACTTGTCTCAATCTTTAGAGAACTATTTACCCCAACTGGAAAAAGTAACCTTTCAAGAATCTTTAGGGTCAGTTCGTGAAAAAGTTGAGCGGTTGGTTAAAATTGCTGGTCACATTAACGAGCAACTGCAATTAGGCGGAGATGAAAGGGACAATATCGAACGAGCTACCTTGTTATGTAAAGCGGATCTCGTGACTCAAATGGTGGGAGAATTCCCGGAATTGCAAGGCATCATGGGACAGAAATATGCCTTGGCAAGTGGCGAACCGGAGGCTGTGGCAACCGCAATTATTGAGCATTATTTGCCGCGAGGTGCAGGAGATTCTTTACCCCAAACGATAACGGGGCAAGTTGTCGCTTTAGCAGATAGGTTGGATACTTTGGTCAGTATCTTTGGGTTGGGAATGCTGCCTACAGGTTCTTCCGATCCCTTTGCGTTACGACGCGCGGCAAATGCAGTGATTAATATCACTTGGGCAGCAGATTTACCGATTAATTTGCATCAATTGCTGCAAAAAATTGTTGCTGATTTTGTTGCTAAGTATCCTAAGACAAAATCGGAGGAATTAGTGCGGCAATTGCAGGAATTCTTCTTGCAACGCATCCGCAATCTACTCCAAGATGAGCGAAATACTGATTATGACTTGGTGAATGCAGTTCTAGGAGAAAACGATCCGGAGTATACAGAACGAGCGTTAAAAGATTTATTGGATGTACGCGATCGCGCTTTATTCCTCCAGACAATTCGCAATAATGGCAAGCTGAATGAAATCTACGAAACGGTCAACCGTTCGACTCGTTTAGCTGCCCAAGGCGATTTAGATAAAGCTCAGTTGGAACCAGAGACGGTGGTGAGTCCAGAACTATTTCAGAAAGCATCAGAGCAAGCTTTTTATGATGCTTTAGTGCAAATAGTTCCGCAAACTCAAGCATCTCAAGAACAGAGAAATTATCAACTATTAGTGGATGGTTTGGCGCAGATTGCTCCGACTGTTAGCACTTTCTTTGATGGTGCTGAAAGTGTTTTGGTAATGGATGCCGATCCCAATATCAAGCGCAATCGGTTGAATATCCTGGGTTTGCTCCGGAATCATGCCCGTGTGTTGGCTGATTTTGGCGCGATTGTGAAGAGTTAGTCGGAAGTTAAGGGGTTTAATTCGGGGGAGTAAGTAGAAATTAGGAAGAAAAAAACCGCGAAGGCGCACTAGCGGAGCCATGCGCGTTAGCGCTATAGGGCGCGAAGGAAGAATCAGGAAGGAGGCTATTGGTGGGAAATGAGTTTTTAAATACCGTTATCGCGATATGATACAGGATTGCTAAACTAGGGACTTTGCACTGCCATTGAGTTTATGCCCATCGCTCATATTATCGGTTTAGGAAAATCGGGAATTGCCGCTGCACGGTTGTTAAAACGGGACGGTTGGGCGGTGACGATTAGCGATCGCAACTCGTCGGAAAATCTCCGCCAAGAACAACAACAGCTTGCCACTGAAGGCATTGACGTGAAGTTGGGCTATTCCTTGGAACTCAACGGTTCCGATTTACCCCAGATGATTGTCGTCAGTCCCGGCGTTCCTTGGGATGCACCGATATTAATAGAAGCGAGGAAGCTGGGTATCGAGACAATTGGAGAAATAGAACTCGCGTGGCGACATCTCCAATCTTGTCCTTGGCTAGGCATTACTGGCACTAACGGCAAAACTACCACGACAGCTTTAGTTGCTGCGATTTTTCAAGCGGCTGGTTTCCATGCTCCCGCCTGCGGCAATATCGGCTATGCTGCTGGGGAACTGGCGTTGGCGGAAAAGCCCCCAGATTGGGTAATTGCAGAACTTAGCAGCTATCAAATCGAGTCCTCTGCTACAGTTGCTCCGAAAATCGGGGTTTGGACAACCTTCACTCCGGATCACCTCAGCCGTCATAAAACCCTAGAAAATTACTACAACATTAAGGCACAGCTACTGAGTCAGTCTCAGCAGCAAGTGTTGAATGGAGACGATCCCGAACTGCGAAAGACTGCACGCGATCGCTTTCCCAATGCTTACTGGACAAGTGTGAGGAAAGCCAATCTGATTGGCGAGAAGGGTTTTTACATCGAAGATGGTTGGGTTGTCGAGACGCAAAATTCGGCATCTCTACAAGGTGAAAAGATTGTCCAAGCATCGGTGTTGCGGATGGTAGGAGAACACAATCTGCAAAATCTGCTGATGGCGGTAGCAGCGGCGAGACTGGCGGGAATTGAGAAAGAGGCGATCCAAGAAGCGATCGCGAACTTCCCCGGCGTTCCCCATCGATTGGAACACATCCGCACGCTGGTGGGAATTGACTTCATCAACGACAGCAAAGCCACCAACTACGACGCCGCCCAAGTTGGTTTAGCTTCCGTCACAAGTCCGGCAATTTTAATTGCCGGTGGTGAAGCCAAAGCGGGGGATGACACCAGTTGGTTAGAGACGATTCAAGCCAAAGCCGCCGCTGTATTACTCATCGGTGACTCCGCATCTGCTTTTGCCCAGCGACTCGAACACGTTGGCTATTCCAGTTACGAAATTGTGGAAACAATGGAGAAAGCTGTTCCCAGAGCGGCTGAATTAGCTCAAGCTCATGGCGCTAAAGTTGTCTTACTTTCCCCTGCCTGTGCCAGTTTTGATCAATACCAAAACTTTGAGCAACGGGGCGATGATTTCCGACAACTTTGCCTAGCGTTGCGGCAATGATCCGGAAACATCCTACTTCTGTAGAGCCGAAGCATTGGCATAAATAAATTATCTTTTGTGAGGAATAATTTCACGCCCGAATGCTTCGCCACTACAATTAAATTTACAAAACAAAGTGTTTTTGGGTCACGCTTTGATAAATTCCTGTACTGCTTAGATCAGTTGAGGTGCCAATTCTTTAACGCGCAGATGATCGCAGGGGATTTTATCCAATAGAATTGTTGCGCTCATCATGCCTGTATGAATTTCTAACTGAGCATAGGGCAAGGCTTCAAACAAAAGACGTTCTTTTGGAAAAACAACGCGCTCAAAGTACCAATCTGAGATATTTATAATCCTTGCAATCTGAATTTGGTTAGTGGAATTAATATAACAGCAGAGAATTCTATCGGAACAATTAGGAGGGAGAGAATCAAGTATCTGAGTCATAACTGTACTGCTTCCAATCTTAGAAGAATCAATTCGGATTTGTCTAGGTAAAACTTAAGAAATCAAGTTTTGAGTTAATTAGGTAAAAACTCTCATCAGGCATTTTTACCCCAGCTAAATTTGCGCCGTTCAGGTCTACACTATTTAAAATGGCTCCCTGCAAATTAGCTCCAGTCAAGTTAGCTCGATTTAGTTTCGCCCCCCTTAAATTGGCATTACAGAGATTAGCTTGATTCAAATGTGCCCGACTCAAATCTGAGAAAGTTAAGTCAGCCCCACTTAGGTTTGCCTCACTTAAGTTCGCCCCCATTAAGTTAGCTCCAATCAGGATAGCTTCACTCAAATCTGCCGCACGCAGGTTAACTCCTTTCAGGTTTACCCCGATCAACTTAGCTCGGTAAAAATTCCTTTTTCCGGCTGAATATTGCCTGAGAAGCTCATCAACATACATAATACTTAACCCACTTATAAATTGCGCCAACAAAGATACTTGGAAAACACAACACTACTCAGTTTGTCGTTTAAAATCGCAGCAAAACCAGCTCTGATTTTTCCAACTTTCAGTAGGCAGTTATGATTTACTGCTCTAGCAATTTATTTACAGGAAACGGGTTAAAAAAGGAGTTCATAGAGTAAAATCTTGGCTTAGGTGAACCCTTATTTTTTATCAAGATTAAACTGATAAATAGTCATTTTGTTGTATTCATCTTGCATGAATTCATGCAGTATCCAAAACCATTTATCCTGAGATGACCTTCCTCCACAACATTCTGAAACAAGTTTAAATGCATCTCTCATTGATACCAGAAACCCATAGTAGTCGATGTTTCCTTCTTTTAGACAATTTTCTCGCCAATAGCCCGTAAGAGCATTTAAAGTGGCTTCATCAAGCAGATAAATGTCTTGTTTTTGACTTACATTATATTTCTCGACAGTATCTTTTATCATAAATAAACCTCTTTGAAGAATCTCCGAATATTAACCGATGAAAATAACCTGAAGAAGCAGCAACGCAGGTAATTTTTGAGTTGTAGCTTGTTCGTTCAACCTTAGTTGCCTGACCTACTTTCGCTCTGTCATAGTTGTAACTTTCGCTTAACTTTGACAAGGATGTTTAGATTTGGCATTTCTTGGTAGCAATAGCTACAAAACCAGTAAATTTTTCCCAAACCGGCATGGCGAACTAAGGGCTGGGAACAGCAAGGACACGAAGGCATATTTCTTTTTTATTCAAACGCTTGATCTGCAACTTAACGTCTAATAGTGAAGAAGTCGGGAAGAAGCTAAGTTAGATTTAATCAGCGTCATAATTCTTCATTTCAGGGGAGGTTTTCTTGGAGGCGATAACCCACGCCATAAACGGTTTCAATCAAATCAGCGGGTGCGCCTACTGCTTGTAGTTTCCGCCGTAAATGCTTAATGTGAGCCTTGATGGTCTCTTCATGAGGCATTTCTTCAGGCTGCCAAAGGCGTTGAAGAATCTCATCTCGCCTCAATATGCAGCGACCCTGTTTCAGGAATAGTTCTAGTAAGCAATACTCTTTCGCAGTTAAATTTAGAGGTTGAGCGGCATAGGTAGCTTCAAAGGTAGCTGGATTGAAGTGTAAGTCTCCCCAGCTCAACACCGGCTGCAAAGCCGAACCCTCTGAGCACATTAATGTCTTGGCAGAAGCCAATAGCCTTGTCAGTTTTTCTCGCTCTTGCCTTAGTTTGCTTAGGCTATTTTGTTGAGTTTTCAGGAGCTTGGTTTGCTCAGTTAGCGCTTTTTGTTGTTTTTCATACTTCTGTTGAGATGAAAGCCGGTTTTTTTGGCTCCTTATCCTGGCTTTTTGTTGTCTTTCACTGTTTTTTGATTGATTAAGAGAGTTATCTGTATCGCTAGTATGTGTGAAATTCATTTGTTTTAGGTGTAAACAAAAGCTACACGAGCAGAGTAAAAATTGCGTTACAGGTAGAAGATTTATAGCTGTAACGAGCTTCGATTTTTAAACCTATCTTTGACGTTAGAGCCAAAAAGTGAACATCTGGGGTTGGGGTGAGACTCAATGGATGGTCTGGAGGACTTGCCTATCCGATGAAGCGATCGCCCTCGTTTCACTGAACGCTACTTAAACCGAAGACTCTTGTTTCAAGCGATAGCCCAAACCATAAACAGTTTCAATCAAATCAGTCGGGGCACCAATCGCTTGCAGTTTCTGCCGTAGACGCTTGATGTGGGTTTTGATTGTCTCTTCTTGTGGGATTTCTTCAGCCGGCCAAAGGCGGTCGAGAATCGCACTCCGACTCCACACCCGGCGACCATTTCGCACGAATAGCTCGATTAAGCGATACTCTTTTGCCGTCAACTCCAGAACATGACCGCCATAGGTGACTTCACAGGTAATCGTGTTACAGCACAAGCCTTCCCAGTTAAGGATGGGCGGTACCGTCAAACTACCCCGGCGCAGTAAAGCACGGATGCGAGCGAGTAACTCTTGCTGATCATAGGGGTAAACAACATAATCATCTGCGCCTGCATCTAATACCATTACCTTCTGAGCAGCGCTATCCTGAGTCGCCACGATGAGGACAGGGGTGCGATCGCCCATGCACCGCAATTGTCGGCAAAAGTCGATACCGTTCAACTTCGGCAAGCACAAATTCAAGATAATCAAGTCGTAGGGAAAGGTTTGCGATTGCTCCCATCCGACTTGACCCTCAGGATAAAAATCAACGACATAATTTTGGTCAACAAGCGCTTGGTATAGGGTTGTAGCAAGGTATTGCTCATCTTCCACTAGCAGAATTCTCATAGGAGCTTCACTGAAAAAGTGAAAAACTAGGGAAAAGTTGGGTGTTTTCCTAGAGTACCACCAAGAAGCTTAATAAAGCATTGCCCTTTAGCATAGGATACAGAAAACGTCAACTATTTTGGGGCAATGCCAGCCGTTATTGCCCGAAATTGCTGCCAGCAGATTGTGAGGAGGTGGATGGCTCAGATTCTAGGCGATCGCTCTCCAATAGTCGAGTTGTCGCGTTCGCAAGCGCATGGTTGCTACGCAACACATCGGGGGTCATGAGACCTTTTAAAGGGACGGGTACGGTGAAAAGCAGGGGTAAGCCGGGTTGAGCGGATTTTTTAAAAGCGTCTAGCAGTGGCAAGTGTTCGGTGTCCCCAACGACCGCTAGAAAGTCGCCTTTATCGGTGGGTGGAGTGATGGGCAAACTAGGGGGAAGTTTCTGGCAGCCTGAAGTGTAGCAACCATAGCCCACCATTTCCGCCAACTTTGCCTTGAGTTACTTTAGCAATTAGAACTGTAGCAATTAGACAAGCTCAGCCGCCAATTCTTTAATAGATAGCTGATTGCAAGGGATTGTATCCGATAGACTTGCATCAAATATCATGCCCGTATGAATTTCTAGCTGAGCATTCGGTAACGCTTCAAAGAAAAAACGTTCTTTTGGAAAAACAATCCGTTCAAAGTACCAATTTGGGATATTCGCAATCCGAGCAATCTGAATTTGGCTGGTGGAATTGATATAACAACAGAGAATTCTATCAGAAGAATTTGAAGGAAGAGAATCAAGTATCTGAGTCATAACTATCCTACTTTTTTAAGCTGATGATTCATAAATCTGGTTTTGCCGAAAACTCATACCAATTAAGTTGCTAATTTATAAAGCAGGTAATCGGTAATCGGTAATGTTTTTTTCTTTACAGGATAGGGGTAATGCGAAAAGGCTGTCGGCTGTAATCCTTCCTTAACTGGGTGCTTATCCCATCAAGATTAAACTGCTCAACAATCATTTTGTTGTACTCATCTTGCATAAATTCATGCAGCATCCAAAACCATCTATCCCGATATGGCGTTCCTTCAGTACATTTTGAACTCAGTTTGTAGGCATCTCTCATGGATACAAGGAACCCATATTTATCCATGTTTTCTTCTTTTATACATTTTCTCTTCCAATAGCTTGTAAGAGCATTTAAAGTAGCTTCGTCAAGCAAAAAAACTTCTTCTCTTCGACTCATATTTTATTTTCCAACATAATTTGTTGACCTGAATAAACTGCTTTGTCAAACCTTTGAAGATTAACCAAATAGATAAATGAAGAAGTACCACCGCAGATAATTTCTTGCTTCTAATTGTTCTCTCAACGTGGGTTGCTTAAACTTCTTCGCCTCTGACGGTCTAGTTGTAACCCAGGCTTAGCTTTGACTAGGGTTATTAAATTTGACATTTCCTGGTAGCAATAACTACAAAACCAGTAAATTTTACCTAACCCGGCATGGCGGACTAAGGAGCGGGAACAGCAAGGAGAAAAAGGCATCTTTATTTCCTCTTCTAAGTCTTGAGCTGCAACTTAACGCCCAAAAGTGAAAAAGTCGGGAAGAATTAAAGTTAAATTTAATTAGCGCAATAACTCTTAATCTCAGGATGGATTATTTTTGAGGCGATAACCTACGCCATAAACGGTTTCAATCAAATCAACGGGAGCGCCTGATGCTTGCAGTTTCCAGCGTAAATGCTTGATGTGAGCCTTGACTGTCTCTTCTTGAGGCGTCTCTTCAGGCTGCCAAAGGCGTTCGAGAATTTCATCTCGCGTCAATATGCAGCGACCCTTTTGCAGGAACAGTTCTAATAAGCGACACTCTTTGGCGGTTAAATCCAGAGGTTGAGAGGCATAGGTGGCTTCAAAGGTAGCCGGATTAAAGCACAAGGAACCCCACTCTAATACCGATAGCCAGGTTGAAGTTGTTTGATACATTAACGGCTGGGTACGAGGTGCTAGGTGAGGTGCTGGGTTTTGCCGTTTTTGTAGCTCTTGTTGTCGTGCTATTCGGTAATTTTGTTGGATTTTTCTTAAATCTTCTCGCATTGATGCGGTTCTTAACCGCATTCTCAGAGATTCTTGGCGCATAGCTACGGCTTTTTGTCTCATTTCCAGAGCTTGTTGCTGTATTTCGCTGTAATATAATTCCGGCGGAAAAGGCTTTTTCTTGCTCAATTTCTTAGCGTTCATTTGTTTTAGATACAAATCAAACTTTGACTAGCTGAGGGTAGAGCTGGATTAGATTTAGAAGATTTATGATCGATTGGGTAAGGGTTTTCGCAAGACATTGCTCTTCTTGCACTCGCCGAATTCTCACCAGGAGCTTGACTTGAAAAGTGAAAAACTAGGGAAAAAGTTGGGTATTCCCCTAGAGTACCACTTGCAAGTCATTAAAATATTGCTTCTTGCATAAAATCCAAGAAATGTCAATATCAGGCAATATCAGCCGTTATTGCCCGAAATTGCTGCCAGACGATGGAGAAGAGGTGGATGGTTCAGATTCCAGGCGATCGCGTCCCTCTAACAGTCGAGTTGTCGCGATCGCAACGATCCGGGCGGCTCCTTGGAAGAACGGTCGATCCAGATTCGTCGGTGTATCGCTGGGCTGATGATAGTGGGGAGTCCGCAGATTCGCTGTATCGGTCAACAGCACTGCACCTACTCCCCGATACCAGAACGGCGCATGATCGCTACGCAACACATCGGGGGTCATGAGACCTTTTAAAGGGACGGGTAGGGTAAGAACCAGGGGTAAGCCGGGTTGAGTGGACTTTTTAAAAGCGTCTAGCAGCGGCAAGTGTTCGGTGTCCCCGACGACCGCCAGAAAGTCGCCTTTATCGCTGGGTGGAGTGATGGGCAAACCAGGGGGAACTTTCTGGCAACCTGGGGTGTAGCAAGCATAGCCCACCATATCCATGACGATGACGCCGCGCAGGTTACTTAAATTCGTCTGCTTTGCGGCAAAGGCAAGACTGCCCCGCAGTCCCAATTCCTCTTGGTCAAAGAATGCCAATTGTAACGTCCGGGGAGTGGGGCGGGAACCGAAAAGACGGGCCATTTCCAGAATTACGGCAACGCCACTGGCATTGTCATCAGCACCAGGAGAACCCGGAACGGTGTCGTAATGGGCGGCGATGAGAACGGTTCCGGCGTTCTTGTCTGTGCCTTTGCGAGTCGCAACGACGTTGACGCCGCCCTCGAAAGGTTGTAGTTTGGGCGACCAGCCTGATTTTTTGAGGGATTGGGTGAGATATTTGCGAGTGCGATCGCGTTCTATCTGGGTGTAGCGCTGAAAGTTTAAGGCGTTGACGTGCCCCATCAGCCGCTTTGGGTCTACATTCGGTGCGTTGAGAGGTTTTTCAGACGCCGCTGCTACGTCAAAATGCTGTACTGGAGGTGCTGGAGTGCTTTCGACCCGGCTTTCGATGACTGGCTGCGATCGCTGCTGAAAGAATTCATGGCTGCTGACGACGACTGCGATCGCGACCAGTGCTAACACCGAGACTATCCATTTCCTCATGTTTCTACCTAAAATTACCGTTTGTTTATCGCCGCCCCCTTCCAGACCTAGAATAACGACTGAGGGAGTTGGGTCTATATCCAGCTTTCGACCGAACAAGCCCCTGGAGAGGTTCCTAAGAAACAAACATAATGTTGGATTTGTTGCTAGTCATGGCTTTGGGATTTTTGGGGAGTTTTGGTCACTGTGTGGGAATGTGTGGCCCTCTCACCGTAGCGTTTTCCCTTTCCCATCAGCAAAATACTGCTTCCCGCTGGCAGCAGCAACTGTATTTTCACGGTCTATTAAATTTGGGGCGGATTGTCAGTTATACCCTCACGGGGATTGGCCTTGGGGCGCTGGGTTCTCTATTAATTGCCGGAGGGCAACTGGCTGGGATCGGCAGTGACTTGCGTCGCGCGATCGCCATTTTCACGGGACTGATGCTGATCTGGTTTGGCTTGGCGCAGATTAAACCAGATTTCCTGCCTCGGCTGCCGATTTTTCATCCCCTCAAGGAAGGCATTTGGCACAATCGTCTGAATGCGGCAATGGTCAATCTGTCGCTGAAATCGAGCCAGCCGCCCAGAGAGGTATCTGCAAGCGATCGCCAAAATCGCCCCGACTTAACACCGGCTTTATTGGGACTGGTTTGGGGGTTAATTCCCTGCGGATTCTTGTATGCGGCTCAACTCAAGGCAGCGGAAACGGGCAGTCTCTGGAAGGGAGCTGCAACCATGCTGGCTTTTGGGCTAGGAACGCTCCCGATGATGCTGGGCGTCGGAGTGTCGGCATCTAAATTAAGTGCTGACAAACGCAGCCAGTTGTTTCAATTGGGCGGTTGGGTGACGCTGACCATTGGTATCCTCACCCTGATGCGAACCGGCGACACAATGGTCGATTACACGGGACACGCAGCGTTACTTTGTTTAATGCTGGCGCTGATTGCCCGTCCGGTTAGCCGCTTCTGGGCACAATTGTTACATTACCGCCGCGCCTTGGGAGTGGGAGCTTATGTGCTGTCCCTAGCCCACATTTTTCACATGGTAGAGCATACACTAAACTGGAATTTCAACGCGGTGTTCTTTATGCTGCCAGTGCATCAATGGGGGATGGGCGCGGGAGCGATCGCTTTGGTGTTGATGACTCCAGCTGCACTGACCAGTTTTGACCGGATACAGAAATCCTTAGGCAAACGCTGGCGACAGATTCATCTGCTGGGCATTCCCGCGTTTCTCCTATGTGTAATTCATGCGGTGCTAATCGGTTCCCATTACCTTGGTACTTTAGGGGGAACTTGGGTGAATCAGCTGCGGGTAGTCCTACTGGGAATGGTGGCGTTGGGTGTATTGCTGGTGAGAGTTCGCTGGATTTGGTCACTTTTCTCAATTGAAAAATTATATGCCCCTCCCCAGTCTCGGTAAAAGTATCAGAAGATCCCCCGTGGATCGGATACACTTGGCGGATTTTAAAAACCTAACCCCCCAACCCCCTTCCCTGCAAGGGAAGGGAGAGAATTGCTCCCCTCCCCTACCAGGGGAGGGGTTGGGGGAGAGGTTCCGCCTCTACAAAACTGGAGATTTAGTTCGTTATCTGTCTGACGGCAATCTGGAGTTTTTATGTCGAATTGACCAACCGTATCCTAATCAGAGGGGTTGGAATAATCGCAAGTATTTGTTGCAGACAATGGGTGAAACGGTGTTATTTCTGACACTAATAGTTACACCCGCTGCTGCCCATAAGGTGCAGATTGCAGAAGATGTCGGCGGCACCCTGCACATCGAACCCAATGACAACCCCAAAGCTGGAGAATCTTCTCTTACCTGGTTTGCACTCACTCGCAAAGGGGGGCAAGTCATCCCCTTACAGCAGTGTAATTGCCAGTTAACCGTCTACTCTGAACCCCGCACGCCAAATGCCTCGCCCATCTTGTCACCCCCACTGAAAGCCATTTCAGCGGAGGGATATCAAGGCATTCCAGGTGCCGAGATTGTTTTCCCCAAGCCGGGGGCTTATCAGGTGCAACTCAGTGGCACACCCGCATCGGGAGCGGATTTCCAGCCGTTTGAGCTAAAATTTCCCGTCACCGTAGCAGCCGGGACGGCGGTGCCAAAAGCCAGTCAATCTAGCCAGCCATCTAGTCAGGAGCCAGTTCCCGCCAATCGCTCGGCTTCGGCTAGCGCCAATCGCTTGGCATTCCCTAGCGCGATCGCTTTATTCGTTATTTTCGGACTGGGAATCGCTTGGCTTGTCTGGCGGCGAAGAAAATAAAGATGCTGGGAGACATGGCGATAAGATGTGCATCGGAACCTCACCCCCAACCCCTCTCCGTTCACGGAGAGGGGCAAATATTAAACCCCTCCTCGTGAACGGGGAGGGGCAGGGGTGGGGTTCAACGTTCACCGGAAGGGGCAGGGGTGGGGTTCGCCTTAATAGGTGCCGTCTTCGTACTCTGGCGCTTTGGTTTTTTCAGGAATGTTTAGGCGGGGCGCTTTGTAAGGCTCTGGCTCCTCAGCATCTTCCCAAACATCTTTCTCTTCGTATGCGTCTTCTTCGTAGTCCTCTTCGTCATCGTATGGCTCAGAGTCCGCATAGGGTCGATCTTCATAGCGAACGCCCCGTGTTTCGGTAGTTGCCTCGCTCCAGTTATCCTCTTCCTCGTCTTCTTCGTAATAAATGGATTCGGCTTGGCGCTTCCGAATTGGTTCTGGTTCGGGTTCGTCCCACTCGTCCTCATCCCAGCGGTTGTCAACGACTGGGGTAGACGTGCGAAGTGGCGTGACGGTCGGAGTGCGAATGGGGATGCCCGTTCCCAGTTGCTTGTCCGATGCAACCGTCGGTTGGAAGTACGCTTCCTCGTCTTCCCGTTCCCAAGGCGCTCTGCCAATGCCCAGACGCTCTAAAACGCCCACCGTTAGCTGAACGAGACGCTCTTCGGAGCCTTCAAATACAATTAATCGATTCGGGCCACTGCTGACAATTTCCTCAATCGGCAGCTCATAGGTGCTGATCATCTGGTCGGGAATTTGCGGCAGCCCCAAAGATGCAACGATCAATGAGTAAACTTTGCCACTGTCAGGATCGAATTTGAAACTCCGGACTCTCCCCAGAAGTTCGCCCGTTTCCGTAATCACTTCGCTGTTGATCAGGGTGCTGTAGGCATCAACGTCGATATCTTCAATAACGTTGTCATCTTCAACCAAGATCACATCGCCCATCTGACGGATGCTATCGAGGAGCATATACCGGGGCATTCCCGCAATCGAGAGCAGGTTGTCTCGCAAACCGAGCGCTACAACTTTGCGCTGATCGATGTCTACCAATAGCTCCTTGACAACACCCACGCGCTTACCAGTGTCGCGGGTGATGACTTGGGTATTTAAAATGTCGGAGCGTTGACGGATTTGTTCAGATGTCATTGGAGGCCGAATCCCGATCTCGAATCCTATTAGTTACTAATACTAATTCAAATCATACAGACTCTTTTTGAGACTGCAATTTTAGTCCCAAAACTTGGGTGTAAGCTCCTCGCGCCTGAGTGACGCCGATCGTGCGTTCAGATGACTCAATCATAGGGCGTCGGAGACTCACAACAATAAACTGCGCCTGCATCGCTTGTTGTTTAATCATTCTAGCTAATCGCTCTACGTTTGCCCCATCCAAAAACATATCGACTTCATCAAAAGCATAGAATGGCGAGGGACGGTAGCGTTGCAGGGCAAAGATGAAACTCAGAGCGGTGAGGGATTTTTCGCCACCGGACATGGAAGCAAGCCGCTGTACTGGTTTGCCTTTGGGGTGTGCAACGAGGTTTAAACCTCCGACGAAAGGATCTTCAGAATCGTCGAGTTGTAAGTAGCCATCGCCATCGGAAAGTTCGGCAAAGATTGACTGAAAGTTTTGATTGACTGCGTCGAAGGCTTCTTGGAAGGCGCGGCGTCGGAGGGTGGTGAAATTTTCAATTCGCAATAACAATTCGGTGCGTTCTGCTTCTAATGTTGCTAATTTCTGAGTGAGTTCCTCTAATCGGGTGGTGGTACGTTCGTATTCTTCTAACGCCAGCATATTGACGGGTTCCATTGCTTGCAGGCGTTTGGCGATCGCGCGCATTTCTTTTTGCAATTGTTCGAGTTGAGCGGTTAAGGAGTCAAAGGCGATCGCTTCTGTCTCGGTAGAACCCGGATTGACGAGCATGGGCACTTCTGGCAGCGGATCGGGTAATTCTGCCTGTTGTGCTTCTAGTTGCGGTTGCACGGTGGCTAAGGCTTCCCGATGCTGTTGTTGAGTTTCTTGGAGTTTTTGCAGTTGCCATTCCAGCTGCTGTTGGGAAAGATGACGCGATCGCAATTCTTGTTCGGCGCGATCGCGTTGTTGTTTAATTTCCCCTAATTTCTCCTCTTGCTGTTTCAATCCAGCTTGGGTTTGGGAAATTTGAGTGCTGAGTGCTGAGTGCTGAGTGCTGAGTGCGGTTAACTGATTTTGTTGCTCTATCTGTTGTGTACGATATTCTTGCAAGCGCTGGTGACATTCTTGGATTTTTTCTTGCGATCGCTGTTGCTGATTTTCCAAATCTTTTAATCTTTGCTCGGCAGCCCGAAGCGCTTTTTCCCGTTCTTGCAGATGTTGTTCGCCGGTTTTAATCGTCGCCTGAATTTGTTGCCATTCGCTAGAAGTTTGAGATTGTTCTAATTCTGCTAAAGCTTGCCGCAATTGTTGCAGTTGCGCTTCCTGCGCGGGTAATTCCGCATCCAGAGAGGCTAAGCGAGACTCAGCGGTGTGGAATTCTTGGGTATTTTTAGAAAGAAGCGATCGCGCTTGTTCCGCTTGGACAATTAAATTCTTAATTTCTTTTTGCAACTGTTCGCATTGCAGTTCCTGTTCCCGCCGCTTCGCCTTCGCCTCTGTCAATTCTTGACTTAGATGCTTTGTTTTTGCAGTTAGAGAATTGATAACCTCACCACAGCGATCTAAAATTCGCTCAATCTCTTGCAAGCGATTTCTCAACGCCGCTGCTTCTGCTGATTCTGTCGCGTCAGCCGTCCCAAAATGCAGCCCAGCACGTTGATTGCTACTGCCACCTGTCATCGCCCCGCTGCTTTCCAACAGTTCCCCATCGACGGTAACAATCCGGTGCTGCCCCAAGTAACGACGCGCATCATTGAGGTTTTCAAAGACAACCGTGCTGCCGAAGACGTAGGCGAAGATATCCCGATACCGCGCCTCACAGTCAATCAAATTCACCGCATAGTCAATAAATCCATTGGCATAACTCAGCGCCGCCGTTTGGGAAAATCGCGGCGGTTGAATCTTATTCAGGGGTAAGAACGTGATCCGCCCTGCCCGTTTTTGTTTCAGCAGTTCGATCCCCGCCGCTGCCACGCCGTCATCTTCTACCACCAGATTTCCCAGACGCCCACCGGCTGCGGTTTCCAGTGCCAGCTGATAGCGGGGTTCCACGCGCCCTAGCTGGGCGACTAAGCCACAAACACCGGGTAATCCAGATTGCAAAATCACTTTGGTGGCGAAAGTTCCTTGGGCTTCTTGCTCCGCTTGGGCTTGCGCTTCGAGTTTATCGAGTTGGCGCTGTTTGTCCCGTTGCTCTTGTAGCAGTCGCTTCTGAGTCTCTTGCTGGATTTGCAGTTCGTGTTCGGCGGCTGCGAGAGATTGGGCTAAAGATTGGATTTCTTGGGCATAATCATTGATTTGGATTTCAAAATCAGCCAAACGGGACTGTTTTGTCGTAATTTCTGGCTCAATTGTTTGTAAAAGCTGGCTTTGCTCCTCGATTTGCCGCTCCAAGTTGGCATAACGCTCTCCCAGTTGCGCTTTCTCTGTGCGTTGCGGTTCGACCGTTTGCAGTAAAGTTTCAATTTGGCGATTCAGGGCGGTTTGTTGCTGCACCCAAGCTTCCGAGGCGGCAGCGATCGCACTGGCGGCTTCCCGTCTTTGCTCTAAAATTTGCTGCGCTTCATCCCGTGCGGCACGTAGAGAAAAGAGCGATCGCGTCTCTACATCGTGTTTCTCCTCAGTCAGCTGTTGCAGCGTTTGCTGGTGTTGTTGAAGACTTCGCTCTTCGTGTTCTATATTCGCTGTCGTCGTCCCAAGTGCTGTTTCTAACTCGCGCTGCTGGCGTTGAGCCGCACGCCGTTCCGCTTCCTGAGTGGCGAGAACCGATTGCAAAGCCAGGAGTTCTTCTTCCCCCAGCGCTTTCACTTGGGTATTCAGTTGGTCGAGTTCTGCCGTTGCTTGCTGGATTTGAGCGTAGAGGGCAGTTAGTTGGGTGGTTAACTCAACGGAAGTGCGATCGCCTGCCGCGATTTGCTCTTTGAGGCGTTGCTCTTGTTGTTGAAGACTGCGCCATTTTAGAACGACTTCCCACTGTTCTTTCTGCTGAAGTTCGGCGCGAAGCTTTTGGTATTTTTCAGCTTTGATGCGATCTTGAGATAAGCGATCGCGTTGGGCAACTAGTTCCGCCTCGACGATGCGACAGCTATCTTCCCGCTCTTTAACAGAATCTAGCGTGTTCTTCGCCTGCACGATTTTTCGGTCAAAGGTCGCCACTCCAGCCAATTCATCAATAATTTCCCGCCGTTCTCGCGGGTTCATCGAAATAATCCCGGTGACATCCCCTTGCAGCACGACATTGTAGCCTTCTGGATAAATCCGCAGGCGGTTCATTTGTTCGTGGAGTTCGGTGAGGTTGCAGGATGCACCGTTGATGTAGTAATTCGACGTGTACGTGCCTTGCTGAGTGACTCGCAGTTTCCGCGTCACACTCCATTCTGAGTTATCAATTCTCTCCCTCTTTTTAAGGGGGGGTAGGGGGGGATCGTCACCCACTTTTTCCAGGGTGGGATCGTCAGGATTTTCTCCTTGCCCATTGTGCGTTTCCTCCTCCTCATCTGCGAAAGCATCCGGTACATCAGACAAATCAAACGTCACTGTCACGCTGGTTTCTACCGTGCCGCGATGGGTTTGGTTGTGATTCACCAAATCCGGCAAGCGTTCCGCCCGCATTCCCTTGGAACTGGCAAGTCCGAGGCAAAACAGCAGTGCATCCAGGATATTCGACTTCCCCGAACCATTAGGGCCAGAAACCACGGTAAACCCCGGCAGCAACGGAATTGAGGTGGTGCCACCGAAGGATTTGAAGTTACTGAGTTCCACTCGCTTGACATAGACCATAGGTGCTGGTCAATTAGGCTGTTCGGGTAGGTACAAGTGTATCAGCGTCATGATTCTCAACAGGTTAGCACGGGGAATCAGGTCGATGAAAGATGATCGAACCGCTCCAGGGTACAGAGGAGGAGAGGGATAGAATAGCGACGAATTTATTTGTGTGAGTATAGTGCGATTATGCCCAGATTGAGGTTGCGATCGCACTATATCTGTATCTGTATCTGCAAATATGCCAACACTTAACCTGCTTCATCTGCTGCTTTTGTTAATTTGTGTATTGCTTAGTACGATTGTGGCGCTTCTACCAAGTGCATTTGACAAACAAAAATCATTACCTGGAAGGTGCTTTATTTTTGGGCTATTGGCAGTCTGTGGATTCCTAGCTTTCAGCGGCACAGGGCTAATCACTACAGAACAGGCAAAGCAAAACGCCGACTGGATTCAGAAGCTTCGCTGGACTTTGGGGATTGGGTACGCCGTTGCGCTGCCAACAATGGTCTATTTGCTTGCCAACAGGCAAAGTAAAAACGACAAGACATCCAGCGACACGCCAGACGTAAATTCACAGCGATGGCGGCAGGAATTGTTGGCAATTATGCTAACTGATGTAACAGTACGGATGGAAGACTCCCTGCATGATGATGAGTTGATTCCGCTGCTGATGGAAGACCAACGGGAAGAGGTGGGACGACCTCCAGAAGTAACAGTAAATGCTAAACCGTCTCCTAGTTGGTGGGAGAAGCTACCGAAATTTATACGAGTAACCGCTGAGTCTGAACCGGGCAAAAAAATTATAGATGTCTTTGAGCGAAAAGATATTGCTGGCAGATTGCTGATTTTAGGTGCGCCCGGATCTGGCAAAACTACGATGCTGCTGGAACTAGCGCAAGACTTAATTTTAGCTGCCCAACAACAGCCAGAAAAGCCAATCCCGGTAATCTTTGAACTTTCTAGCTGGAAAGATGATAAGCAAGCGATCGCTGACTGGCTGGTAGCTGACTTGAAGTTTCGCAATAATATCCCAGAGGCAATTTCTCGTGAGTGGTTGGAAACAGGTAAATTATTGCCGCTGTTGGATGGTTTGGATGAATTGAAAACTCGTCAGGGAAAGTGTATTGACAGAATTAATAAATTTCTGCAAACCACCTGTGGCCTATCTCAAATTGTCGTCTGCTGTCGTGAGGAAGAGTACAAAGCAGGGGAGGAAATCTTAACGCTACGGGGAGCAGTTTGTCTGAAGCCATTGGAAGAAAAGCAGATTCAAGGCTATCTGCAACGGTTGAACTGCGGACATCTCTGGCAAGGTATCCAGAACGATCCAGATGGTTTGCTGAAGTTGGCAAAGATGCCGCTGTTTTTACATCTCATTCCGGTAGCTTATCCAAGTGGTTTGGAAAGCAAAGCCAAACACTTCGATTCTTCGACTGAACTCGAAGCATACCAGGAGAAATGCCGGAAAGACTTGTTTGATGCTTATATCAAACGCTGCTTGAAACTGCCTCATGACTGTCAAAAATATGAATCGAAGGATAGTAAACGTTGGTTGATTTGGCTAGCGAAAACTCTGAGAAAGCAGAAGCACACTGAGTTTATTATTGAAAAAATGCAGCCAAGTTTTTTAGACACCACTCAAGAAAAATTACTTTATAAGCTAACTTTCGGGCTAATTTTCGGGCTAATTTTTGGGCTGATTGGTGGGCTAATTATTGGGCTGATTGGTGGACTAATTATTGGGCTGATTTTTGGGCTAATTTTCGGGCTAATTTTTGGGCTGATTGGTGGGCTAATTATTGGGCTGTTTGATATTGAGATCAAGCTTAGTGACGAATTAAGCATTACTTGGAAAAAAGCTCGAAAAGGGCTGATTGTTTGGCTGATTGGTGGACTAATTTATGGGCTGATTGGTGGGCTGATTTTTGGCCTGATTGGTGGGCTAATTTATGGGCTGATTGGTGGGCTAATTTTTGGGCTGATTTTTGGGCTGATTGGTGAAGACATTAAAAATCGAAATAAACCCAATCAAGGAATTAAAAATTCAGCCAAAAATACTGTAATTTTTACTTGGATTATCTTGCCTGCGGGGATGCTACTTTACGCAGCCCCGTTTGTAGGTAGAGGGCAGTCTGTTGAGCCTATCAGTACGGTAATTCCTGGGTTGGGTCTAGCACTAATGTTTGGCATCCTCTCTGCTGGTTTACCTGTGATTCAACACTTTGCATTACGCTTAATCTTGTGGAAGAGTGGGGTGATTCCCTGGAACTATGCGCGTTTTCTCAGCTACGCTAATGAGCGTAGGTTGATTAAACAAGTCGGTGGACGCTATCGCTTCATTCACGACTTGCTAAGAGAACACTTTGCAAAAATGTAACTCCATATAGCAATTTTATTTGAGTAGAAAGATGCCAGCAGTTTAGCTCCCCAACTTCTTAAAGAAGTCGAGTATCTCGCCTTCACCAGTTATTTCGGATTGCTATAAAATAAGAGTTATAAGTTGTATTAGAAAATAGCAATAAATCGATGACTGTTAATCTAGACGCAAAAAGCCTAACCTTGAGAGATGTTCATCGTCTTTTAAAAATTGAAGAGCATTTCAATGCTTCAATTCCATCATTACTAATGCTGGAACCTTTAACAGAATTTGAACAGCAGGAGCTTCTGGGAATCCGCAATTTATTTCGCGATTACTACGCAGAGGGTAAAATTTCCGAGGGGCAAGTTAAATTTTTATTCGTTGCCCAGTTGATGTGGTTGGCTGGATTTTATCAGCCAAGCATTAAGATAACGTTAGAAGAGGGAATTGCTGATATTTCCATCGAAGATGAAGAAACCATCATCAAAGGACGGATGGATATCTTGGCAGTCAATAAAACTCAAGCAAGAACAACAGATACACTTTTCTGGATTTTGGTGATTGAAGCTAAAAACAGTAGTGTTAACGCATTGGAAGGTTTACCTCAATTGCTCGCTTATGCCTATAAAAGTCTAGAACATCAACAATCAGTTTGGGGATTGACAACAAATGGAATGGATTATCGGTTTGTCTATCTCCAGCAAGGGACTCCCCCAACTTATCAACTATTGCCAGCGCTGAACTTAATCGACTCTGAACCTTCAATCAAGTTGCTGCAAGTTCTGAAAGCAATCTGCAAGTTACAAAACATTGCTTCCCCCGTTCCAGCAGTATCTTGAACGATGGTGGATGCGATCGCATCTTTGCACCTCAACAATTCAACGCGATCGCTCCCAGCTATGATGCTTGTATAGAATCACCAGCAACCAGTAACAGCGTGAACTGAGATGACACCGACGCTCTTAAATAACCGCTATCGCATCATTCGGGCGTTGGGGACGGGTGGGTTTGGCGAAACCTTTTTGGCGGAAGACACCTATATGCCCTCCCGTCGTATTTGTGTCATCAAGCAACTGAAACCTGTAGCCAATAACCCCCAAGTTTATCAACTCGTTCAAGAGCGATTTCAGCGGGAAGCAGCCATTTTAGAGCAACTGGGTGAAGGGAACGAACAAATTCCTCGGTTGTACGCTTATTTTGAAGAAAAAGGTCAGTTTTACTTAGTTCAGGAATGGATTGAAGGATTCACCCTGAGTCAAAAATTGCAACAGCAGGGACTTCTGGGCGAAGATTTAGTCAAGGAAATGCTAGCAAGTCTCTTGCCAGTTTTGGATTATATCCACGTCAAAGGAATTATCCACCGAGATATTAAACCGAGCAATATTATTCTGCGACAACAGGATGACAAACCTGTTTTAATCGATTTTGGCATCGCCAAGGAAATCATCGATAGGGTGGTGGATGCCCAAGGCGACATCAGTCAATCAATTGCTGTCGGGACGCTGGGTTATATGCCCCCAGAACAGGCGGCGGGTAAACCTGTCTACGCAAGCGATATTTATAGTCTAGGATTGACAGCAATTTATCTGCTGACGGGCAAACGTCCCCAAGACTTCCAAATTAACCCTCAGACGGGCGAGATGATGTGGGATGCAGACGCCTTAGGATTCAGCCCCAATTTAGTAGAAGTTTTAGATAAAGCAGTGCGATGTCATTCGAGTGATCGCTATCCAGATGCCAAAACCATGCTATCAGCTTTGCAACCTCACGACCAATCCTTGCCATACGCCAAAAAGCTTCCAATATCTGATGTAGATACGATTACCTTCGCAGAGATACCAAGCTTACCCCTTCCATCTGTTAGCCAAGAGAAATCAGAACCTAGAATTCCCCACAATCGTCAGGAGTATCGCCATCGCCAGATATTGATCAATAAAGTCAAAAATTACTGGATAAAAGGCGTCCTTGAAACTTCCTTACATGGCAAAGCGCTGATAGAACTCGGCTTAGAACAACGCTTGGATGCCATCGATCGACCTTGGGGGATTGTCTGGGAAACTGCTGACCAGCCTAGACAAACTTTATCTAAAAATACTAGAGTCATCGACCTTTTTAATCAGATGGGAGAAGGACGGACTTTACTAATTTTAGGCGAACCGGGTGCAGGGAAAACAACAACCCTTCTAGAACTCGCACGGGATCTGATTAATCTTGCCGAAAAAGATGTCAATCAGCCAATTTCAGTAGTATTTAATCTTTCTGCCTGGACAAATGCTAAAGAAAAAATTGTTGACTGGCTGATTCGGGAACTCAATACTAAATATCAAGTTTCTAAAGAAATTGGCAAGAATTGGATTAAGGAGCAACAACTACTGCTGTTACTAGATGGCTTAGATGAAGTCAGTGCAGAACGGCGGGAGAATTGTGTTGAAGCAATTAATCAATTTAGTCAGGAGTACGGGGAAACTGAAATTATTGTTTGTAGCCGCATCAAAGATTATGAATTATTATCAAACCGCCTCCGATTTCAAGGTGCCGTCTTCATTCAACCGCTTACTTTAGAACAAATTTATCAATATCTAAAAAGTACAGGAACAGAACTAGCAGCGCTCAACACTGCATTACAAGCAGATACGACACTGCAAGACTTAGCCAAATCTCCGCTAATCCTCAGTATTATGACCCTCGCTTACCAAGGAATGTCAATTACTGACTTACCAGGTCTAAATTTAGAAGAACGCCGCCAACATTTATTTGATAAATATATTCAAAGAATGTTTGAGCGCAAAAGTGCAAATAGTCAGTATTCAAAAGAACAAGCAATGCACTGGCTCAGTTGGCTGGCACAAAGGCTAGTTGAGAAGTCACAAACAGTATTCTTAATTGAACGAATTCAACCTAGTTGGTTGCTAACAAACGGGCAAAGAAGAATGTATGCAATTATGATTGGTTTGCTGATTGGGCTGAGTGCGGCATTGGGTGCTGGAATAATTTCTGGGCACGCTGCGGGACTGCAAATTGGACTAATTGTTGGACTCATTAGTGGGCTATGTGGTTTTTTAGGCGCAGGGTTAATTTTTGGAGTGATTAGTAATCAAATTAACCCAGTTGAAACGCTGAAGTGGTCTAGCGCGAAAGCAAAAGATAACCTGAAATCCGGAATAGTTGTTGGGCTGATTGCTGGGCTAATTTTGGGGCTAAGTAGTGGGCTAGTTTCTGGATTAGTGGTTAATCTCCAGTCAGGGTTGACTGATAGTTTGATTTCTGGGCTACGAGGCGGTCTGGGTGCGTGGCTAATTTTTATATTGATGCGTGGGTTGATGGGGCCAGGAATTGAAACCAGTACAGTTCCGAATCAAGGGATTTGGCAGTCAGCAAGAAATGCAATGTTCTTTGCAATTTTAGGAATCCTGGGTTTAGAAATCATTGCTGGAGTGATGGGTATTCCCCTATTTTGGGGACTAATTATCGGGTTATTTTTTGGAATGTTTGCAGCGGGTGAAGCTTGCGTAAAACACTTCGCTTTACGGGTCATTCTTTACTGCAATGGTTACACACCTTGGAACTATGCGCGTTTTCTAGACTGGGCGACTGAGCGAATTTTGCTACAAAAAGTTGGGGGCGGTTATATCTTTGTTCACCGACTGTTGTTAGAGCATTTTGCCCAGAAATATAGCATTCCTAAATGATTCGTAAAGGGTTTAAACGGGTTTTAACTTTTAGCCCAAACTTTAGTTTAGAGTTAAAACTTTGTGGTTAATTTAGTGATAAAAAGATTGATTTTTAAGGATTTATAGCTTGACTTCGTAAATAGCGATCGCTTCGTCTTTCCCCTTCACCTTGACCGACTTATCTACCAATCCCAAATAGAACGATTCTGGATGGTACAAACTATTTACCACTGACTCTGTCACCAAAATATTACAGTTATATTGCTTCGTTAAACCCTCAAGGCGAGAAGCTAAATTCACTGCATCGCCAACTACTGTAGAGTCAATACGGGAAGTAAATCCTACGGTACCCATCACCACCTCACCGCGATGGATACCAATACCGACAGCGATCGCTGGTAAACCTTTTTGCATCCGCGCTTCATTGAACCGGGAAAGCGTCTGCTGCATCAGAATTGCCCCGCGCACAGCGGAATCAGTTCCTTCATCATCGAACAATGCCATGATTGCATCGCCAATATACTTGTCAATAAATCCACCACTTTCTTCAATCGGCAACCCCATACATTCCAAAAAATCATTCAAAAATGAAAATGTTTGCTGTGGCGTCATTTGTTCTGCCATTGAGCTGTAACCTCGGATATCGCAAAACAAAATCGTCATTGTTCGCGTCGCTGATACACCCACCTGAATGTTTTCAATTCCCTCTGGTGCAATAACTGCAAGAAATTTGTCCGGTACGAAATGTTCAAACGATTTCAAAGTTTTCTGTAACTTACTAAACGATGTCTGCAATGCGACTGACATCTCGTTAAAAGACTTTGCTAAAGCACCAATTTCATCTGACAAGTTAATTTCCGCACGATGATGCAAATCTCCAGCGGCAATTCTGGCAGCACTCACCTGCAAACGCTGCACTGGATCGCTCAACCGCTTTGCCAAAATATATGCATACACTAAACCAACGAAAAGTCCCACCGTCCCCACCAGCAACGCCTGATTTACCGCATAGACAACAGCGCGGTTAATTTGTCGTAGCGACATCCCAATCCGCAACGTGCCGATTTTTTCACCAGATACCATTTGGACATCCGAACTTACCTCTATAATTCGTTCGCCACGCTTCGCGCGTATGCTCTCCAAAAACTTGATATCCCGTAAAGCAAATGTTTCTACAGCAGTAGACTTTTGCGATAAATCTAGGGCGGCATTCGTCACTTTTACTGGCACAATATCTGGAATGTACTGGTTTTGGAAATCGCTGGGAGACGCTGCAAGGATCTGATTTTTTTTCCGAACGTCAGAGACGAGAATATATAGAAAATCCTGATTTTCTTTCATCAGTAAATCCAGATCCACGCGAATTTGGCTCCAGTTCTCTTCAGAGAGTTCGTTCGCTAAGGCATAAGCTGATAACTTGACTAACGACTTTGCTTGACTCTGCTGCTGCTGGCGGTAGAGGTTACTCTCGGTATCTGCCCAAACCCAGACGATTGAGCCAACTAGCGTGACGATCAACAGCGTTGTCGCAGTCATAATCTGGGTGCGGATTGAGTGGAAAGCAAACACTTTCATGATGCTTTAGCGATTGCGATTCTCATTTTGATTAAATCCAACTAGCGTCATCTAGCACCCGGTTTAAGTTTTGAAATTTTTAGGTTAGGATGAGACCTTAATAGTCTTGGTATCTCCCTGTAACTGTTAATCATTCATACTTTCTAGGCTTAAGTAGGTTCGCTCTCTAAGTTAGTCTTCTTTTTGGGTTTATTCAACTCTTTGCATTTAGCTTGAGCCTCGTTATATGCTTCCGAATAGTTTTTCCCGCCCATCATCACATTGCCGTAATACTCATGCGGTAGAGCATCATAAACAGGTAGTGCGTCATCTTCTGGATAATCTTCCTGAGCTTCTTCTACTGCTGCAATCAGTTTTTTTATGGTTAAACGTTGCGCTGGAAAATAGTAAAGTTCTTGGGGGTTTTTATTGAAATGTGGCAGGGTTGGATCGACAATACAAGTATCCAGCTCTAGCCAACCATGCTCAATCGGTTTGTATGGCTGGTCATCCCAAACTAAAAAGCCTTGAACATACATACAACCTTCAGTTAACAAGGCTGCTTTGTAGGCATTGTCAAAGGGATTTTTCGCTTTACTTTTAATGCGTTGAGACAGTTCTGTTGAAAGAGCTTCATCTAATGGTTTATTCATCTAAAATCCTGAAAATTGTTTAATATTTTGAGGGAATGAGTTTGTGATAGTTGTGTATTAATTTCTATCAAAGATTGGACAGAATTTCAACTACGAACGTCACCCATCGCTGTTTGCTCAAAGAGAAAGGTTGCCCTTCCCTATCTTGACATTTAGAACCAAAAGCTAGTGTCAATGGACCACCCATTTTTGCCGGGATGGATTCTTGGTTATTGCCCCATCTAGTTGCCAGCAAAATGTCGCAGTCGCGCAGGTCGGCGGCTGCCAAGCGGACTGGATTAGAGGCGTCACGATAAATGGGTGCCTTCCCTTGCACCACAATTTCGCCATTAACGGGCAACTGAACACCCGCGAAGGCTAAAACATCGCGCACGCGCACTCCGTGAAGTTTGACTTTGCCAGTAGGCCAGCCCATTCTATACCCAACATTGTCCGAAATTGTGACTTGGGGCAGTTTGTCAAGAGTCGCTAAATCTAGTTCGCGCTTTCCTACACGTAATCTTACGGGTTCAGTACCAATTATCATGTGGCTAACGTAAAATGCCCAAGATAATTCGTTATACTTCTGTTTCAATTCTGGGTATCGTCTATACGGAAATATTAAATAAATTGGGCCGCCTTGAGCGCGAGGAATTGGTTTGCCATTTCTGGCGATCGCTAATGTAATCGGGTAGGTAAGCAAATCCTTGACGGCAACTGTCACTTGGTAGCCGTCAAAGCAGACAAAAGTAACATTCCTGACATCGGGGGCGATCGCTAACTGTTTTAAGAGGGTAGAGACACGAATGCCGTGAAAGTCAAAAATCTCTTCTGGATTGAGTACGAAATTCGGATCTGTGGTTTTTACACGCTCGGTTGCCAATGCTTGTAGCTGTTGCCAATTCAATTGCACAGATTCCCTCTGAGCAATTTGCCCCCCAATCGCTAGATTCCATTCAGTTTCCTGTGGCTCTTGAGAATTGGCTTTTACCTTCTGCGCGTTGAGAGCGATCGCTTCCGTTCGCCATGTGTCCAATTGCTTGTTTGTTGGCTGATCTGTACAAGCTCCACAAAAGATACTCGCGATCGCTAGCGGCACTAAAGCCAAATTTTTTCCTAGGATTGGATTCAACCGCATTTAAAAGAATACTTCTTTCGGTGGTTGGCTGATTAGCGATCGCTCTTATAAATGCAACGACTTAATTCTTTTTAACACAGTTAGATCCCTTCATCCGGGAAAATATTAGGCCGGGAAAATATCTAAAACTTATACGGGGGTTCTCACTCTTAGTGAAATATATACACTTGGAACCTCACCCCCAGCCCCTCTCCGTGAACGGAGAGGGGAGAATATTGACGGGAGAGAGTATTGAACCTTGGGATGCGGTATGACCGGAAGCATCACTTCCAACCCCTGCTTGCTCTTTAGGAAGGCGAGGCAATAGCACCATATATCTACCCAACAAGCCAAGAAAATAGCCCCCTCTCCGCAGGCGGAGAGGGGGTAGGGGGTGAGGTTCCTATTCCCTACTTAAAACTGCCGCAAAAAGCGCAAATCGCTGCTGTACATCCGGCGCACATCATCAATTTGATGCAGTACCATCGCAAAGCGCTCAGCACCAAAGCCAGCGGCAAAGCCACTATAAACTTCTGGGTCGTAACCGACTTTCTTGAGAACATTGGGATCGACCATTCCGCAGCCCATCACTTCTAGCCAGCGCCCTTGCCACTGCACATCCACTTCCGCAGAAGGCTCAGTGAAGGGAAAATAACTTGTCCGAAAGCGAATTGGCAACTCTGCGCCAAACATTTCCTCCAAAAACACTTTAATGGTGCCCTTGAGGTCGGTGAAAGTCAGTCCTTCATCTATTGCCAAAATTTCGATCTGATGGAAGACTGCCGAATGGGTCGCATCGACGGTATCCCGACGGTAACAGCGTCCGGGTGCGACAATCCGAATCGGTGGCTCATTTTCTTCCATGTAACGAATCTGCACCGAAGAAGTATGAGTCCGCAGGAGATTACCATCCGGCAGGTAGAAAGTATCCTGCATATCGCGGGCGGGGTGGTCGGCGGGAGTGTTCAGCGCCTCAAAGTTGTAGTAGTCAGTCTCCATTTCCGGACCGTTGGCGACCGTGTAGCCGAGTCCGACGAAGATATCTACAACCCGGTCGATCGTGCTGTTGAGGGGGTGCTTGCGACCGAGGGGACGGTAAACTCCCGGCATCGTGACATCCAGGGTTTCTGACTCCAGCTTTGCCTGGATTTGTGCTTCCTGTAAGTTTGTCCGCTTGCGATCCAAGTCTTGTTGTAGCGCTTCTTTGACTTCGTTTGCTAAAGCGCCAATGCGGGGGCGATCGCTTGCGTCTAATTTGCCCAAACCCCCTAGTACCTTCGAGAGCTGCCCTTTCTTGCCCAGATAGCCGACTCTGAGTTCCTCTAGGCGTTCCAGGGTATCGGCGGCAGCGATCGCTTGAGTTGCTTCCTGTTTGAGCGCGGCTAATTGAGCCTCAAGCTCGTTGAGCATCGTGGTCATTTTAGAGAGGGTCATTTCTAGTGGCAGTAAGCTTGAGTTTAGCGCGATTTTGACTCATTCATCTGCTACAAGCTGCTACAGGCTGCGATGCAAATTCATCCACAATAGAGTGAACTCCTTGATACACCCCCTTGATTGAATTGATGAAATTGCTAATCAGCAACGATGATGGCATCTTCGCTCTGGGCATTCGCGCCCTCGCGAATGCTCTTGCAGAAGCCGGTCACGATGTCACCGTAGTTTGTCCCGACCGAGAACGGTCCGCCACTGGTCACGGTCTTACCCTCCACGACCCCATTCGCGCCGAAGTCGTTGACTCGATTTTTCATCCCACAGTTAAAGCTTGGTCTTGTTCGGGAACCCCCTCCGACTGCGTGAAACTGGCACTAGGTGCGTTGCTCGACGCCCCCCCGGATTTTGTCCTTTCTGGTATTAACCACGGCTCCAATCTCGGCACCGACATTCTTTACTCTGGTACAGTTTCAGCAGCAATGGAAGGCGTAATTGAAGGAATTCCCAGCATTGCTTTTAGCCTGACCAGTTACACTTTAAGGGAATTTCAACCCGCTGCCCGGTTTGCCACAATTCTGCTTTCTCACTTATCGAAGCAGCCGCTACCAGAGGCAATGTTACTCAATGTCAATGTACCGCCTGTGAAGTGGGAAGAAATTGCTGGTGTTGCTCTGACTCGCCAAGGAATTCGTCGCTATTTTGATATCTTTCAAAAGCGAGTAGATCCTCGTGGCAAAACTTATTATTGGTTAGCGGGTGAGGCTTTGGAGGAAGTAGAACAACCAGAAAATCCCCTATTACCCAGCCATATAGAAACGGATGTTCAGGCGATTCGCAAAAATTACATCACTGTGACACCTTTGCAATACAACCTTACCTATGCCGCAGGGATAAATAGCTTGCAGGAGTGGGGCTTAAATTTCAATTTATAGCAGTTCTCTAGTACGGTTTAACCCCGCCTAGGCTCCTCCCCATTCGTGCAAACCGGTTCAATATTTCCCCTCTCCGTGAACGGAGAGGGGTTAGGGGTGAGGTTCCAATTTTATCTTGCACGCAAGCAAGAAACGCTATATAAGCTTTGTCCTTGCCCACCTTCTTAATTTTCATTTTAGCTTCCTTGGCAATTCGCTAAGGAAGCGATTTCTCGGCTGTATTTAAACCCTAGTTGCCGTCACATTTCTTGTAACGGCAACCAGGGTTTAGCGGATGAAAGGAAAGATTAAAAGCTCGGCAACTTTTAACAAAAAGCTAATTAAGGTTACACTACATTCTTTCGCTTTAACGCTCTAGCAGCACCAGCAGCAACGAAGCCTAAAGCTAATGCTGTAGCAGGCTCAGGTACTGGTTTTGGTAAGTTGGATAGAGGCTTGCCAGCCAGCTCGTAACTACCATTTTCAGTTTGAAACTTGATGGGAAAAGACCCTAAACTAGCAGCGGAATCCACCCCAAAATTGCCTGTAATGTTAAGCTTAAAGGTGTCTGATGTATCGCCCGATTGCAAGCCCTGCTTAACGTTACCACCACTGCAATTATTGGCTGCATAGATACAAACATCAATACCTTTGAAGCCACCCGGATAATTTTGCTGAGGGCCGTTACCTGCCCTAACCTTATCAAATACTTTTCCTGTGCCCATTGTGGCAAACGAGCCACTTCCATTGGGAGTTACGCTTAAGCCGGTACTGAGTATCGCTGCCTGGAAATTAGCAGAAGTTGTATTTGTAATGTTGACTTCCAAAGATAGGAGATTTTGAGTGAAGTCAAGCACCTTAAAGATACTTGTGGCACTTAAATCTACAGGGGTGCTTTCACCATCTGTGTTTTGAGTACCGCTGGCGAGAAACCAATCAACTAAAAAGGAATTACCAATGTCATCCTTAGTAATACCAACATCGTACAGTTGTTGACCGCCTGGATTTCCCGCTGTACTATTAGCTCCTGTTTTTGTGGTGATTGTGAAAGCCTTGGCAGGGGAGAATGCAGAAGATGCAGTGGCTATTCCTGCGGCAACTACAACAGATGCAAAAATCGAAACGGAACGGCTACCGATGGCAGATAAAACAGGTAATCCGATATTTAGTTTTGAGAGGGCTTGTACCATTATCATTGAGTTCCTGTATTTTTGCCCGGTTTATCCAACTAGGGTAAGTATTTTTACGCAGAGTTAATCTAGATGTAGATGATTCCAATAGACAGTGTCTAGGGTGAAGTAAGGATTTTTACTGAATCTTTAAGAATAACGGGGCTTGCTTTACTAGAACTTCACAAAGAACCTACGTGATTGTACGCTAGACAAAGAGAGCTAACGGACAATCACCTAGGTTCTCACCTTTCGGAGAAGTTATTTTTGAGGCTTTACTCTTGCGCGATCGCATACTGAACCAGTTGGCTCATGCGCTGACGCAAAGTTTCTAAGCCAAGGCGCTGACTAGCGGAAATAAACACTGCTTGCGGAAATTCTTCCTGTGCCAGAACCAACGTATCGCCATCAACTTCGTCGATTTTATTAAACACAACCATTACTGGGCCGGGTGTTATGGGCATTTCCGACAAGATAGCCATTACAGAACGAATCTGACTTTGCCACGCCGGATGGGATAAATCCACCACATGAAGCAGCGCGTCAGCTTCCGTCACTTCCTCCAAGGTGGCGCGAAAAGCATCCATTAAAGAAGGCGGCAACTCGTGAATAAATCCCACTGTGTCTGTCAGCACAATCTGGAGGGGTTGAGCCATCAGGGCGTCAGAAATCGTTAAGCGTCGTGTGGTGGGGTCGAGAGTCGCAAATAGCTGGTCAGCCGTGTAAACTTCGGAATTCGTCAGTACATTCAATAGGGTAGACTTCCCAGCATTGGTGTAACCAACTAAAGCGAGGGAAGGAACTTCCTGATGTTGGCGCGAAAGTCGCAGTCGCGAACGGTGTGCTTGCAGCTGGTTCACTTCCTGTTGCAGTCGGGCAATGCGGCGCTGAATCGCACGGCGTTCGGTTTCTAATTTTGTTTCCCCAGGTCCTCTAGTGCCGATACCGCCGCCTAGTCGGGACATCGCTTGACCTCGACCTGTCAGGCGGGGCAGCATATATTCCAGTTGAGCCAGTTCTACCTGCAACTTCCCAGCACCGGACTGGGCGCGTTGGGCAAAGATATCCAAAATCACCTCAGTGCGGTCTACCACCCGAATGCCAGTTTGGACTTCCAAGTTGCGAACCTGTGCAGGTGAGAGGTCGCGGTCAAATACAATCAGGTTCACGCCAAGAGTCTGGGCAGTGAGGGCAATTTCCTGTACTTTTCCTTCACCCACGACTGTCTGAGGATGGGGACGGGGGCGCTTCTGCTGCATCGTCTCCAAGACTTGTCCCCCAGCAGTATCCACCAACCGCGCTAATTCTTGCAGTCCGTCTTGGAATTGCTGGGGCGTTCTGTCACCCGTCATCAACCCGACCAGCAGCACTCGGTCGTGGTCGATATCTACTTGTTGGGCAACAAATTCCCGCTGGAATTCGGCTTCTAGTCCATCGACCAGTTCCAGGAAATCCTGATCCGCCAGCACATCTAGGCTCATCGGCGGCGACAGACTCCAAGTAGCTTCCGGGTGAGGAACTAGGTGAGCAAGATAAGTTTCTTTAATATAACCTGTGGCTCCGCCGCCACGACGCTCAAACCCAGTTCCAGTCAGGGATATCACCACTAGCGCATCCAGACGTTGCATTGCCATTGCAGTTAAGGCAGCTTCATTGGGCGCTTCTGGTTTCAACTGGGTGGCGATGCAGCGAATGCCGCTAAGTCGTTCTGCACCGTAGCGAGGCAATTCTAGAGGGGGAATCTGCGTTTGCCTGGGGGTTCCCACTCCTACCCGAATCACCTGTCCCCGGCGATTGATGTAGGCGCACATTGGCTGATTAATTTCCGTGCTGATTGCTGCCAGCCTCTGGGCAAATTCTGGCGTAGTCAGACAATCGCCCGGTAGCCGCTGATGATACAGTCGCTGTAGCTGCTTCAGATGGCTGGACTTAAGACCTTGAAGATTGCCGTAGATAGTCTCGATAGGGGTTTTATGCCAGTAAACTGGCTCCTGAATTCGATAACTCTATTTTACCGACTTCATCGCTGATGAAAAGGAGAGGGGCAAAGGTGCAGGGGACTTTGGAGGGCGAGAATTACGAACGTTACCTATTCCCAATTACCCATTACCCATTTCTGAAGGAGTTTTCGCCATCGTGGTGTTTTCTGGTTTCCCAAGGCTTTGTCATAGCTCGCGTAGGCTTGTTTGTAGCGCCCTAGACGATGCAGCGCCGCGCCTCGGAATGTCCAAGCTTCTTTATCTTCTGGGGCAATTTTTAGCGCCTTGTCGCAGCTAGAGAGGGCTTCTTCATAGCGTTTTAAGTGAATTAGCACAACGCCTCGAAATACCCAAGCATCAGCGTCTGAGGGTGCAATCTCTACCGTTCGCTCGAAGCAGATGAGTGCTTCTTGATAGCGACCTAAGTTCGCTAGCGCTTCGCCTCGGTTGTACCAGATTTTGGGGTCGCTGGAGTCAACGCCCAAGGCTTGATCGATACTCGCGATCGCTTGCTCGTAGTGCCCTAATCTACGCATAGATATTTATACACCAGGAACCCTGGCTTCAAAAGGGGTGTATCTATTCTACAAAAATGTCGGAAGAGGTCATCGGTAGAAATGCGATCGCGCTTTGCGGTGAGTAGGGATGCGATCGCGCAATCAGTCACTCAGCAGCTTGCACAGCTTTTCAGAAATTTTTACCTGCGTATCAGATGACAATTCACCCAATTTTCGCTGGATTACGGTTGTAGAAACTGTTACCATTTGATGCAATCTGATAGTCGATGGTACGCGCAATCCTGAAGCGCCAAAATCGGGATGGGCGCTATCTAACAGGATATCTGTTTCCAGTAAGCTAGATGGAATACGACTGGTAATATAAGCCAAGATGATGTGCCTTTTAGCTCCTACTGGGTTAGTTAAGCAAACGGCTGGACGCACCTTATTACTCGATAAATCATCATAAGGAAAAGGCGCTAGAAAAATTTTACCTTTCGTCATAGAATGGTTCGCCGTCAGCTAAAGTGTAGATGTCTTCTTCTGGGTCTGTTATAAAACCATAATTTGGGTCACTGGCTATAGTTTTCGCCCATTCTGGGTCATGGAATGGTTCGCCGTCAGCTAAAGTATAGATGTCTTCTTCTGGGTCTTTCAAAAAATCAAAAGCTGGATTTCTGACGGCTGCTTTCAGCCATTCATATTCTTCCAGTTCTGCTTTTTTAAGTAAAGCAGCTTGCAGTACCTCTTTTTCCCTATTATTTTCTTTCTGAATCAAAGCCTTAAAATGCTCATCATGACGAATGCCGTCTAAATCTGAGTCATTTCTTGCGATCTCCGGGTATTTGTCAGGACTCAAGTTAATGGCTTGTTGCAAGTTTTCAATTGCTTGCTCAACATTATTCTGTAAGGCATAACAGCAAGCCTTGTTATAATAAGCGTCGGGATAGTCAGTTTTGAATTCTAGGACTTTATCAAAGCTAGAGATCGCTTCGTCTAAGCGTCGCAACTTTAACAGTATAATGCCTCGATATTGCCAAGCCAGGTAAAAGTTGGGTTGAATATTCAAGGCTTGGTCATAGCTAGAAAGCGCTTCGTCTAAGCGTTCTAATTTCAGTAATGCATTACCCCGGTTGTACCAGACTTCTTGAGCATCAGATTTTATTTGTATAGCTTTGTCGTAACTAACAATTCCCTCTTCATATCGACCTAAGCGATATAAAATACTAGCCAAGTTGTACAAAGCATCAAACCTGTCGGGCTGGATTTCTAGAGCTTTGTTGAAGCTGGCAATTGCTTCCTCATAGCTGTCTATTTTACTCAATACCACACCTAGGCTATACCAAATCCAGTCATTGCCAGGTTGAATTTCTAGGGCTTTGTTAAAGCTAGCAATTGCTTCCTCATAGCTACCTAAGTTAGTTAAAGTAACGCCCTGATTATACCAACTCCAGTAATCATTAGGGTTTAACTGGATGGCTTTTTTGAAACTGGCAAAAGCATCTTCCAAACGTCCTAAGTCGAATAAAAGAATACCTCTGTGATACCAGGCTTCGCTAAAGTCTGGCTGAATTTTCAGAGCATTGTCCCAACTGGCAATTGCTTCGTCAATGCGTCCTAACTCACTTAGCGCAATTCCCCGGTTGTACCAAGCTTCATAGAAGTCCGGTTGAATTTCCAGAGCATTGTCCCAACTGGCAATTGCTTCGTCAATGCGTCCTAACTTTACTAGCACAATGCCCCGGTTGTACCAGGCGTCGTAAGCATCACGTTTAATTTCTAGAGCTTTTTGGTAGCTAGCAATCGCTTCTTCAAAACGATCTTGTTTAAACAGCGCATTGCCCTGGTTATACTGAGTTTCGTCTTTGTCGGGCTTGATGTCTAGAAGTTTTTCAAGTTTAGTGACCACTTCTAGGGGGCGTTCTAAAAGGTCTGTTCTCATTTGGGTATATTTTTACTCAATCTTTTCTAAATTGGTCAGATGAGAGTTGATGCGATCGCTTCTATTTAACGCTCTCTTCTAATAACGTAGCACTGCGCCATTGATTGACGGCACTTTGCAACCTATCTGATAACCAATCATCGTACTGAGGATAAAGAGGCAATCGAGGTACTAACTCCCAGCCCACAGGTTCTAAAATTTCTTTTAATTGCTGATGCTGAATATGAGGATAATCAGGATTCACTTCATCTTTCGGGCCAATTCCGCCTAAATCTCTGGCACCAGCTTCTACACAGGCGAGTAGCCAATCCGAATCTGTAACTAAATTGGGGGGGATTTGGATAGTAATATCTGGGGGGAGAATTTGACGGGCTTTGGCGATGACTTCGGGTAATTGATGGGGGTCAAACGGTGGGGCGTCGAAGGTTTGTTGAGCGCCGGGGCTGTGGGGTTGGAGAATGACTTCTTGAATGTGATGATAGCGTTGGTGGAGATGCGCGATCGCTTCCAGGGTTTCCCACCAATCTGACTCGCTTTCTCCAATTCCTAAGAGCAATCCGGTTGTAAAGGGAATCTGCAATTCTCCTGCCCACTCTAACTGTTGCAAACGGAACTCTGGGACTTTACTCGGAGCGTGTTTGTGAACGGTTTGCAAGAGCTGCGGTGTTAGCTGTTCTAACATTAATCCCATCGAAACATTAACATCCTTCAGCTTTTGCATTTCCTCAAAACTCAATGGCCCTGCATTCGTGTGAGGCAGAAATCCCATTGATAGGGCTAGTTCGCAAAGGTCATAAATGTGCTGGAACCATGCCTGACGGCGTGAGGAATGGGGATGCACTTCGCCGCTGAGGATGAGGATTTCACAGACGTTTTGAGAGGCAAGCGATCGCAAGATTCTCTGGGCATCTGAGAGGGTGAGCCAAGGACTTTTACCGGGATCGGTGCGGAAGTTGCAGTAACTACAGCGATTAAAACACTCGTAGGTGGGGACAACGGTGTAGGCGGGGCTGTAGGTGACAATGCGGGAGGATGACATCGTTTAGATTTTTAACGCTTTAGGTAGCAAAGGGAAGCGCAAAGGGGTGCAAAGGAGAGACGCGATCGCTGGGCATTTCGACAACTTTGCGAACCTCTGTTGTTCTTTGCGTTGAGAAACATTACTACAATTCATGTGTTGGTACTGCTACTCCCAGCCATGACTCTGACTCAAGTTTGGGGCGCTCTCCTCATTTTTATTGTCTGTCCTCTCTTGGGCGGATTGCCTCTCATTGCTTGGATTGTTCGCGCCCTGACTGGGCGGCGACTGGCAAGACTGGGCACGGGCAATGTGTCCGTCTCTGCTGCTTTTTACCACGGGGGACGGCTTGCGGGGATTTTGGCAGTGCTGTCGGAAGCTTCTAAGGGGATTGCTGCGGTTTTATTGGCGCGGAGTTTCTTTCCTGCGAACCCGGAATGGGAGTTAATTGCGCTGATTGCGCTGGTGCTGGGGCGTTATTGGATGGGGCGGGGCGCTGGCACAACGAATGTTGTGTGGGGGATTGCGGTTCATGCTCCGCTAGTAGCAGTCTTAGTATTTGTAATTGGGGGAGTTAGTTTTACACTGGTGCGGGAGAGGAAACAGGGGCGCATTTTGGTTTTAATTTTGTTGCCCGTATTCATGGCGCTATTGCCGAATCACTCAACCGCGCAAGTTGTCGCCGCGATCGCTCTCAGTAGTATCATCGCCTGGATTTATCAGAAAATCCCCGATGATTTAGACCTTCCATCCGAACAAGCACAAACTGGGAATAAAGCTGTGTTTCGTTTTTTCCGAGGTGATAAAGCGATTGTTTCTCTCGATCAACCGCTAGAAGCCAGCAAGGTGGGACAAAAAGCGGCAACGTTATCTCAGCTGAAACGCTGGGGTTATCCGGTGCCGATGGGCTGGGTGCTGACGCCTGGGGACGATCCGGGGGTGATGATGGAGTTTCTCCAAGTTTCCGAACAACAACCCCTCGCGGTGCGTTCTTCTGCGGTTGGGGAAGACTCGGAACAGGCTTCGGCGGCGGGACAATACGAGACGATTTTGAATGTTACGAGTGCAGAAGCGTTGGAGGAGGCGATTACTCGCGTTCTGGCTTCTTACGATAACCCAGCAGCAAAGACTTATCGGCGCGATCGCAATCTCCCAGAAGCTTCGATGTCGGTGTTGATTCAAACACAAGTCCGGGGCGTCTTTTCAGGTGTTGCTTTTAGCCGAGATCCGATTGCCCAGCAAGGTAATGCAGTCGTGATTGAGGCATTGCCGGGAGATGCGGCGCGGATTGTATCCGGGCAAGTGACGCCGGAGCAATATCGGGTGTTTGTAGACGATCTTCAGGCGCAGGATGTCGAGTCTTTACCCGTGGAAGGTAGCGGCGATGTCCCCCCGGCATTGATTCAGCAAGTCGCTTACTTAGCGCGGCAGTTGGAAAGTCAGTATCACGGCATTCCCCAAGATGTTGAATGGAGTTACGATGGGCAAACCCTGTGGTTATTGCAATCGCGGACAATTACTACTCTGCAACCCATCTGGACGCGCAAGATTGCCGCTGAGGTGATTCCGGGATTAATTCGTCCGCTGACGTGGTCGATTAATCGTCCTTTGACTTGCGGTGTTTGGGGAGAGATTTTTACTTTAGTTTTGGGCAAAGAAGCGGCTGGTTTAGATTTTAATGAAATGGCGACGTTGCAAGCCTCTCGCGCCTACTTTAATGCAACCTTGTTAGGGCAAACTTTCCGTCGTATGGGTTTACCGGCAGAAAGTTTAGAGTTTTTAACCAGAGGTGCTAAGTTCTCAAAACCCCCTCTGGTTTCTACGCTGCGAAATGTGCCGGGGTTACTGCGGTTATTGGGGCGTGAGTTGAGTTTAGAAAAGGATTTTGCGCGAGATGAACGGCGCTTATTTACCCCTATTTTGGAACAGGAATCTGCTTATTTAAAAGCGGGACTGGATTCTTCTCAAGAATCAGGCGCGATCGCTCTTGTCTCTACAAGCCAACCTGCGGCGCTGCTGGAACGGATAGATACTTTGCTAGAAGTGCTGAAACGGGCAACGTATTACAGTATTCTCGCTCCCTTGAGTTTTGCGTTGCGGCAAGCGTTATTCAAGGTCAAGGATTCACAATTAGATAACAGCCAAACTCCGGAAGTGGCTTCATTGCGATCGCTCGAAGATATCGCACTGGATGCCCGTAATTTGCTCCCTCATTCGCCATCATCACCTGAAAATTCATCCTCTTTCTTCACCCTGCTGGCTGAAATGCCAGATGGGCAAAGTATTCTAGAACAGTTCGATCGATGGCTTGACCGTTATGGATACTTGAGCGATGTGGGAACCGATATCGCTGTTCCTACTTGGAAGGAAGATCCTCATGCGGTTCGGGAATTGCTGACGCAGTTTTTCGGGGAAACTGAACATAGGTACAGAGAACCCAAAGAAAAGCAGGGATGGAAGGTTGATTCCGTGCAGCGACGGCTCAATTTGAAGGGCAAGGTTACAGATATCTATAGTCGTTTGTTGGCGGAAGTGCGTTGGAATTTTGTAGCCTTAGAAAATATCTGGTTGCAGTCAGGTTTGCTCTCTCAATCAGGAGATATATTCTTCTTGAAATTCCATGAAATTAGGCAAATCATTCAACAATCTGACCAGTCATTCATTGACCAAGTTCCGCAGTTGGTGAAACAAAGGCGATCGCAACTGGAACAAGATAGTCAGATGGCGAGTGTATCGCCTTTAGTCTATGGTAATGCGCCGCCCTCTACATATTTCAACACCGCCAACCGGCAAGTCAGTCAAAAGCGATTGCAAGGCATTGGTGCCAGTCCGGGGCAAGTAGAAGGGAAAGTAAAAGTTCTCCGCAGTTTACAAGCAATTCCAGATATTGACCGCGACACTATTTTAGTCGTGCCTTACACTGATTCTGGTTGGGCAGCACTGCTGTCTCGCGTGGGTGGGTTAATTGCAGAAGTGGGAGGACGTCTTTCTCACGGTGCGATTGTTGCCCGCGAGTATGGCATTCCAGCGGTGATGGATATCCACAACGCCACGCAATTATTGCAAGATGGTCAACAGGTACGAATTGATGGTCAGCAGGGAACGGTGGAAATTTTGTGAGTTATAACAACAATAGTCATGAAAATTTATTGTTTAAAAATTCAGTATGATTAACTTCGGTATCAACTCAGCCAGTATTCTTGGGATTGTACTGATACTGTTTGGCATATTACTTATATCTTTAGGATTATTGCTTCGCAGACCTTTTCAAGTTGAAAATCTAATTCAAGATAGTGTTCTGGCTTCAGTTTATTTACTGTGCGGTTTGATTCTGTTTTTTCAGGGATGGCGACTCGCTCCAATTTTACAGTTTGGTCAAATTCTACTAACCGCTTCCAGTATGTATTTGATTGCCAAAGATATATTCCGCCGTTCTTTAACTTCTAGAGGGTAAACTCATCTTTTATGAACAATCGCGTCAAATTCACTCTAGCCATCGTCCTGGGTTTTTCGTTTTCTGGCATCCAAACACTGTCCTTAGACCAACACCGCGTTGCAAGCGCTCAAGCAAATGCAACAAATTGTCCTTTTTTTGCAGGGAAATGGTTAGTTCGGGTTAAAAACGCCGAGCGAACTGTTCTTCAACGCATAACTAGAGAATACCCAACTATAGAAGTTCGCTCTTGTTACTGGAGAGACACGAATACTACAGTTAATGGCTTCCAAATTGGCCCATTTCCAACTCCGCAATCAGCAGGGTTATTTTACCAAAAACTCACTGCTTCTAGGGTTCGTTCGACAGATGTAACGATTGTCAATCCTCCAAGACAATTTCAGGGGGTTAGACCCAGAAATCGCTAGAGATAATTCTTGCAAAACAACACTTTCAAAACAGACTTAGCTGGGTAGGTGGCAACTCAATCGCATTCCAGGGAAGGGGTGGAACGGGTGCGTTATGTTGTTCTAGCAACTGCTGAAAATGACGGGCATTTCCAGGCGATCGCTCTTCTAAAGGACAATGGACGAAGAAGTAAATCTTTGTCCCCTGACGCAACCACCCATCTAGCAAACTCACCCACTCTTCCATAAAAGGCTGATTCACCGACTGCTCTGGATGGCTGATAAACCGGATTAAGCTAAAGGAAGCCGTGACAATTGGTTGCACAGGCACGTTGGGTTTTCGCGATTCTGGATACTCTTGAGGCTTTGCCGATGCCGTGTAAACAGGGCGAGTATCCAACAGTACCCGTCCCACACCCAACTGCTGCAAAAGCGCCGTCAGATGGTTGCTGTGGGGTTCTTTGAACCAGTCGGGATGACGAACTTCCAGCGCTAAAGGTGCTTCATGGCGAGGCCATGCCTCCAAAAAAGCGGTTAAGTCATCCAAATATGCCGGGGGATAGTTGGGAGGCAATTGGGCAAAAATGGGGCCAAGACGACTCTCCTCTGGAGATGCTGCGCTAACGCCTAAACCTTGCATCTGTTCTAAAAACTTTAATGCCTCTGGAATCGACGGTTGTAGCAAGCCATTGTGTGTCACATTCCGAGGCAACTTGAGGCAAAATTTAAAACCTGCTGGTGTTTCTTGTGCCCAACGCGCTACGGTATCTGCGTCTGGTACGGCGTAGAAAGTCGTATTGCCTTCAACGGTTGTGAAACGCTGACTGTATAGGCGCAGAAAATCTTTGGAACGGCTTCCAGATGGAAAAAGGTCGCCTATCCAGCCTTTATAACCCCAAACTGCACATCCCAGAAGAAAGCTCATATCTTTAAGTTTCTTTACAATATTAAGGTGTGCTTGTTCTCCTCATGTGAGGAATCCGTTAATTGAGAACCACCTATGTCCTCTTCTAAGACTCCGTTCCCCGAATCGCTTGAAGCTTCTACCCCGCCTCAGTCTTCTTCACCATCATGGCAAATTGAGCTGCTGTATGACGGTGAATGTCCTTTATGTGTGCGAGAAGTCAATTTTTTGAAGAAACGGGATGCCGGTCGAGGTTTGGTGGCGTTTGTGGACATCGCAGGCGATCGCTATACCCCGGAAGTGCATGGCGGTGTTGACTTTGAAACGGCGATGGGGCGAATTCATGCGGTGCTTCCCGATGGGACTGTCGTCAAGAATGTAGAAGTCTTCCGCCGCGTCTATGAAATCTTGGGGATGGGGTGGATCTATGCAGCTACCAAATTGCCGATTATCGGTTCTATCGTGGATACGCTGTATGAAATTTGGGCTGATTGGCGACTTGCCCTCACTGGACGACCCGATTTAGCCACGATTGTTAGCGATCGCCAAAAGCGCATCGAGTGCGAGACGCAGGGGCGCTGTCGGCTAAATGATGATAATCAACCTTAGTCAATCAGAATAACCCAACTAAAGGAAGTCAACTGCACAAATAGGTCAAGCTAACCTAAAAAGAGACTACTCTCGCTAGTAGGGAAAAAAATGCAAGACTCAGCATATATTATCTTCATTGTCTTTGCTTGTATCTGGATATTAATGGGAGCCGTTGCTGTGATTGCACTCCTCAAATCCGAGAATCAAGAGCTTCGGTTTGGCAAATGGGGACTCATCGTGGCTCTCCCGATTATTATCCCATTCATTCTGGCTCTACTCTATCAGGTAGCAAGACCATTTATTCTGAAATACCTTTTTTGAAAATTTGGGCTAAATCTTAACATCAATCTTTTGTTAATGGCTAAGCCCTATCTACTGGCTTGTCCATCGCATCCAGCAATTACAGCAGCAGATTGAGGCGTGGCAAGCGATGCAGTCAAAGTTGGGAGGGAATGAGCGATTACTTCTTATGCCGAGTCGCCTTGTATAGCCTTATATGCTTCTACAAGCAAAACTATATTTGAAGCGGTAAGGTGCAACACGTATGCGGCTAAGTATTCAGGGACGCTTATAGGTTGTGATCCTTGACCATGACCAGATGTTTTATTGCGAACAGTGGGGACACCAGCTTCAAGAACAGACCGTAAGGCTGATAAATGGCTTTGAAGATACTTTGGGACAAGCTCTTCTTCAAGCACGACAGTAATAAGGTCTTTAGCAGTAGCACCCTTGGAGTAAGACCATTCACACTCATCACAGATTGTTTTCATAGTACTCTCAAAAGCATTCAGCGCATCAACGATTGCATCTTTGTATTCCTTCTTTCTATAGTGGTCATGGGCACTTCGGAATTCTTGCTCAGCTCCTTTGAAATGCTGACTAGAGAGTAGGATGAGCGCCGGTACAACAACCTCTGCGTGGATGAAACCTGAATCAACACGAACGATCTGACTGTTATTGTACTGATAGCCTATTGCATGCTCACGAAAGCGATGATTTAACTCGCTAATAGCATCCTCAGGAAGTTGGGACACCTCTAACTCACCTTGGCGTTGATAGTCTTGCAATATTTCGCGAATATCTTCATCTATGTAGTGAAACGTAAATTCAATTAGATCGAGGAGATGATCAACAGGAGTGTCTTGATCAAGCAAAAAAGACTTACATTGCTCGAAAGGATTTTGGAACTCGCTTCCAAGATTGAACAAACCTAGTTCCCTAGCAAACGAGTCATGAATTGCGTGCCATAAACGACTTACTAATGGCACGAATCGTATGACGCGTGCCGGTTCGGAATAAGGTCCAATAGCACTCAACCAGATATGTATTACCTGTCGTCGAAATTTGAGGGGCAAGTCTGTATACTGATATACCTCTGGTTGGTTGCCACGCTCAGCAAGCTTCTTACGCTTTGAATATAGGTCGTTGATACCCATTGTTATCTGTATTTGGCAGTGCTCTAAGTTTTTCTTACACCTAACGGTTGAATTAATCGGCGGCAAGCAACCTTGAACTCATCACTAGGAGCTTTCGTCCGTCCGTTCCGATGTAATGTTTAATCGATTTGCACGTAATAATCTGTTCTTATTCTCAATCTTCTATAAGCAGCATCCACTTCTGCATTGCTCACCTGCAATAATCTTCTTGCACAAAATTCTCTAAATCACGGCGGTTCAAACTCCTTGTAAATTTAGTGTAATTATTAAGGCATAAGGTTAAACGTACCTCACTTTCTCTCAATGCATCATCAAGTCTTGGCTGCATAGTATTTAATCCATCCTCAAGACCAAGCTTCGCCTCGCTTCACTCACCATGCTTCGCAAACAACATACTCACATAGAGGAGTTGGTTCGGGAATAGGTAAACCCTCTTCTCGCAAACCATCCAAATGAAACGCGATCGCTTCTTTTATCTGCTGTTCCATCTCTTCAAGAGTTGCACCTGTCGCCACACATCCCGGTAAATCTGGAACATAAACTGAATAGTTGCTCTCTAGCTTTTCAATCACAATCGCATAGCGCATTACTCTTCTTCTCCTGTTTCCTTCTCTTCCTTGAGTTGAGCTTGCGTCATTATGCTGTTTAACGTGCCAGGTGCTAAATCGTCGTAGGGTTTCCCTGCAATTGTGACTAAACCGGACTTAGTTGATGCTTGAACTGACGATGACTGCCCCTAGTTCTTGCCAGATACCAACCATCTTCTTCTATTAGCTTAATCACTTCCCCAACTTTCATGCTGAGCCTCTAGCACCATTGCACTCTTTCATGCTGCCAAAACGCGATCGCGCCAACTCACTTGACAAAATCAGTAGTTTGTGTGTCTGAAATGGGACGAAGGCGATCGCATCTTCCCAGTTAGACTCCACGACAAAAGAGCGAACCGACAGGTCGGCGCTTCGCGATCGCCTCTATCCTCCAGCACAAGCGATCGCCTGCGCCTCGTACCATACGCTCAGGTCGCTCAGCCTATACCTATAGATCCGTCTATAGTGATCTACAAGAAAGATTTATGACTAAATGTTTACAAAGTTTAATAAGATAATCACATACAGAAATAAGTATTTTTTCCTACTGCCATGATTGAGGATCAATTTCCTTGGCTTAGCGCGATTGTCCTGTTCCCACTCATTGCTGCACTGCTGATCCCTTTTCTGCCTCATAAAGACGGCAAGCGAGTGCGCTGGTATGCACTCGGAGTAGCGATCGCAGACTTTGCATTGATGTGCTATGTCTTTTGGAAGCATTACGATCCCAGCAGCGCTACTTTTCAACTCGTCGAGAAATATGCCTGGGTGCCTCAGTTAGGCTTGAACTGGTCAGTTTCCGTCGATGGAGTTTCAGCCCCGCTGGTGCTTCTGGCAGGCTTAGTAACGACACTCTCAATATTTGCAGCGTGGCAAGTTAATCTCAAACCCCACCTATTTTATTTCCTGATGCTGGTGCTGTACTCCGCACAGGTAGGGGTATTTGTCGCCCAAGACGTGCTGCTGCTGTTCATTATGTGGGAAGTAGAACTTATTCCCGTCTACCTACTCGTCTCGATTTGGGGTGGACAGAAGCGTCAGTACGCCGCGATGAAGTTCTTACTCTATACCGCCGCCGCTTCTATCTTTATTTTGGTGGCTGGTCTGGCGATGGCATTCTACGGCGACAATCTAACCTTCGATATAGTCGAACTCGGCTTGAAGGATTACCCGCTTGCTTTAGAACTGCTGCTTTATGCAGGATTGCTCGTTGCCTTTGGTGTCAAACTAGCGGTTTTCCCCTTGCACACCTGGCTACCAGATGCACACGGTGAGGCATCCTCTCCCGTATCAATGGTATTGGCGGGTGTACTGCTGAAGATGGGCGGATATGGTTTGATTCGCCTCAACTTAGGGCTTCTTTCGGATGCACACGTCTACTTTGCACCCGTTCTAGCGATTTTGGGCGTTGTCAATATTATCTACGGTGCGTTTAACTCCTTTGCCCAGACGAATATGAAGCGTCGCCTCGCTTATTCGTCGGTTTCTCATATGGGATTTGTTCTATTGGGGATTGCGTCCTTCACCGACTTGGGAATCAACGGCGCAATGCTGCAAATGATTTCTCACGGTTTGATTGCCTCATTACTATTCTTTTTAGCTGGAGTGACTTACGACCGCACTCACACGATGTCCATGAAAGAAATGGGCGGAATTGCTCAGGCAATGCCTACTGTGTTTGCCCTGTTTACAATGGGTGTCATGGCATCAGTGGCGCTGCCGGGAATGAGCGGCTTTGCTAGCGAACTGTCGGTTTTCATCGGTGTAACGACAAGTGATATCTACAGCTCAACTTTCCGCACCGTGACCGTCTTTCTAGCCGCCGTGGGTGTCATTCTGACCCCGATTTATCTGCTTTCGATGCTGCGACAGGTATTTTACAACTCTGGTGAAGTCCCTACCTGCGACATTGCACCTACCTGCGACATTACGGATGCAGATTTGCAGAATCAGGGAAATCAGGAGCCGGTTTGTTTTGGTACAAACTGTAGCTTGCCGATAGATGCAGCATTTATCGATGCCAGACCTCGTGAAGTGTTTATTGCGGCTTGCTTTCTGGTGCTGATTATCGGTCTTGGCGTATACCCAAATATGGGTATGCAAATGTACGATGTCAAAACTGTTGCAGTGAATGCTCAGGTTCGCCAATCTTATACCCAAATCGCAGCCGTGAATCCCCAGATTTATGCAGGAGGATTTTTAGTTCCGAAGGTTGCTGAGTCGGAAGTAACGCCCGTTTTGGGAATGGTAGAGCGTTATTCCAGGTAAGCGCTGCGTGAGTAATTGTCATTTAAAGTTTGATTTTGCCGGAGCGGCAAAATCAAACTTTAAAGAAGAGGGTTATATAGCACTGAAAAAAATGGACACAACTGGACTCGAACCAGTGACCCCCACGATGTCAACGTGGTGCTCTAACCAACTGAGCTATGCGTCCGTCCGACGATTCATAAATATAGCATAGCTTTTTATAAAAGTGCAAATAATTCTCGCTAACGGATGGAACTGAGAACTGGGTAACTAAGATGCAGAAACTCCATCGCTGTTGTCATCGGGGTCTGATAAAATAGCGAGGTTGTTCAGACAGAAATCGTCATTGAGCCAATCCATTGACATTCCTAAGCTTGATGCCTTAGCGCAAGAACTGGCGACTATCCAGCAAACAGGTTCCAAACGGATTGCCCTGCTGGGGTCGCGTCACGTTCCCATCACCCATCAAAATCTCATTGAGATGATGAGCTATGCCTTGGTTTTAACCGGGAACCGGCTCATCACCTCTGGTGCCACCGGAACCAATTTAGCCGCCATCCGAGGGGCGATGCGAGCCGATTCTAGCCTGCTGACTGTGATTTTGCCCCAAAGCTTAGAGCGTCAGCCACGGGAATCGCGGGAGCAGCTAGAACAGGTGATGCATTTGGTAGAAAATCCCGAAAACGACAATTTATCGTTGGCTGAGGCCAGCGCTCTCTGCAACCAGGAGATAGTCTCTCGGTGTCAGCAGCTAATCTGTTTTGCGTTTCACGACAGCCACACCCTGCTCAAAACTTGTCAGGATGCGGAAGAACAACGCAAAGTGGTGACTCTGTTCTACTTTGATTAAAAAGACGCGACGCGCTACCGCTGGCGTCTCTACAATGAAGCTATGATTCCAGTACCTGCTATTCTGCTTGACTGCATTGCCGCAGCCGCTGTTCTGATTTATATCCCCTTTTTGGTAGTGGGTTACGCCCGTGGGACTGTGGGGTATGACGCGGCGGCTCCCCGTGCCATGTTTGAGAAGCTGCCTCCCTACGGACAACGAGCCACTTGGGCGCACCAAAACTCGTTTGAAGCATTTATGATATTTGCGGCGGCAGCCCTGATGGCTTATGTGACAGGTGTAGATTCGCCCTTGGCAGCGATCGCAGCGATCGCCTTCGTTGTTGCCCGGTCATTATACTCCGTTTTTTATATTCTCAATGTCCCAATCGCGCGATCGCTGATGTTCGGCATCGGTACCCTGAGCAACGGCACCTTATTTGCCCTCAGCCTCCTCTCTGCCAATAGCAATTAGCGATTCTTCTAATATCAATTAGCCAACCCCTAACGATTCTTTATGGCTTCTACATACTCTTTTGATATTGTCAGCGATTTTGACCGGCAAGAATTGGTCAATGCCGTAGACCAAACCGAGCGGGAAATAAAAAGCCGCTTTGACCTCAAAGACACTAAAACTACCCTCGAATTAGGTGATGAGGCTATTACAATTAGCACGGATAGCGAATTTACCTTAGATGCTGTTCATACCGTCCTGCAAATTAAATCCGCTAAGCGCAACCTTAGCTTGAAAATTTTTGATTATGGCAAGCCTGAATCAGCTGGCGGTAATCGCATTCGTCAGGAAATCAAACTGCGTAAAGGCATTAGCCAGGAAATCGCTAAACAAATCACCAAAATAATTCGGGACGAAATTAAAAAAGTGCAGGCCTCAATTCAAGGTGATGCTGTGCGAGTTTCTGCTAAATCTAAAGATGACTTGCAGCTGGTAATTCAACGCTTGAAGCAGGAAGATTTTCCGGTTTCCTTGCAATTTAATAACTATCGCTAGACGTTTTTTTAACGCAAAGAACACAGAGGTTTACGCAAAAGTACGCCAAATCTTGGCGATTCTCTGGATTTTGGCGCGATTAAAAGTTAAGGTAAATAGCGCCCTTGAGCGAACATCATTCTAAAAAGAAAACGCTCAATTGCTTTGTGAGAAATATCCCAGCAGGAGAACAAGATGAAGTTATTCCTTGCTGCCCTCGGCGCGGTCATCATTAGTTTCGTGCTGGGATATTCTGTAAAAATTATTCGTCAAAGTAATGAAGCCTTAGTAGAGCGTTTGGGTCGATACCATCGAACGCTGAAACCAGGTATCCACTTTATCTTGCCTTGGTTGGATACGATTGTCTACCAGAATACAACCCGCGAACAGATTTTGGAAATCGAGCGCCAGCCAGCAATCACAAAAGATAGTGTGGTGCTGGAAGTCGATGCAATTGTGTATTGGCGCATCCTAAATTTAGAACGCACTTATTACACCATTGAAAATATTGAGACAACTTTAAAAAACTTAGTTATCTCTATCCTGCGCTCTGAAATTGGTCGAATCAAGCTAGAGCAAGCGGTTCATTCTAGAAGCGAAATTGCTCAGACTTTATTGCAGCAATTAAATGAGGCGGTTACTGATTGGGGTATCAAGATTACCCGTGTCCAATAGGATGTTGCTTTTTTTAGAAAAATACTGGAGTCTCTAAAATTGGGAAAGCTGCTGAAATTAAGCCTAGAACCTGCTAACGTCTGAGCAACAGGAGTAATGGATAAACAACCAAAAATCGACCGCCAGCGAGAGCATCAAGCCAATGAGCGGACATTTCTAGCTTGGTTGCGTACCTCGATTTCACTGATTGGATTTGGGTTTGCTTTAGCTCGTTTTGGTTTATTCCTACAGCAACTGCAAGCCGCCGTCACAGGTCAGAATACCACTTCTCACTCGTTCATCAGTTCCCAGAGCCTTGGCATCAGTCTAGTGATTGCTGGCATTGTCCTAATTGCCTTTGCGGCATGGCGTTACAACCAGGTTTTTTGGCAAATTGAGCGCAGCGATTATCAGGCAAATCGTCTGTATGTCTGGATAATTGCTGGACTCGTGATGATTCTAGGCGTCCTCAGTATTCCTGTCCTTCTCTGGCGACAGATACCCGTTCCTCAGACTCCCTCTTCTAGCAAAAGCGGTAAAGTTTATCGCCAGCTTAAGCAGCCTGCCGCCTCTCGCGCACAAACTGTAAACCATCAAAAAAAGCATCAAAATTTTCAGAGAAAGCGCTTTCCTCTAGCGCTTTTCTCTTTGGTTGCATCAAAAAAGTGAATTGGAATTGTTTGGGAATGGTAAGATTTGTTTTCAAAAGCTTAAAAAAAGTTACTTTAAATTAAGAAAGTTAAAAATATTGGTTGATGAAATCCTATAATTTCATTTAATTTTTATGACTTTCATAATAATCGTGCTTATAACTTATATTATAAGCATTAACTAAATATAATTGGATATTTAACTCATATTTGTACCATTCTTAAGTCGCCGGGTGAAACTGTGCCTAAGTACAGGAAAACCAGATAATGCGCGGGTTGAAAACTCTTGATTTGACCTGATTCCACCTAAGTGGACTTGGTTGGCATCGCCGCCAATTCTATCCACTCTGGCTCTGGTACAACAGGTGAGTTAAAGCAACAAATTATTAACAAGAAAGCTAAATTCTTGGGGGCGGAAATGAACTTTGTTAAGGTATATTTTCCAGCCTATGAGAGGAATCATAGAAGATGTTTCAGTAAAAATACTGAGGCTTTTTGAGCAGGAATGAACTCAGATAGAATCGAGTTGATAATAAATACTTGTGAGGATTGCGATGTCGAGAGTATTAGTCGTTGATGATGTGCCGACTGAACTAGAGATGATTTGCCGAATTTTACAAGAGGCGGGGATGGAAGTAGTAAGAGCGAGTGATGGAGAGGAAGCGATCGCTCGCATCCAGGAGAAGCCACCCGATCTCGTGATATTAGATGTGGTCATGCCACGGATGAACGGATTTGAAGTGGTCCGGGAGTTACGAGAGAACGAAGAAACCAAACACTTACCTGTCGTGTTTTGTACTCAAAAAAATACAGAGATTGACAAAGCTTGGGGAATCGAGCTGGGAGCCGATGCTTATGTAAGCAAGCCACTTGAGGCGAAACAGTTTATTAACCTAGTGCGCCGCCTCCTCTAAAAATTAAAACTTAAAAATTAATCAATTATAATTTTACATTTTTAATTTTTAATTGATTATGACTCGCCAATTCGTTCTCTTTGGTCAAGACAAGAGCCTATTTGCAGTCGAACTAACGGCAGTCAGAGAAGTGCTGGTTTTGGGCGATCAAACCATTACCGCCGTTCCGAATACGCTTCCCTTTTTATTGGGTTTAACCAATCTGCGAGGGGAAATTCTGGCAGTGGCAGATTTTGGTCGGTTCATGGGTGCCGACCCGGTGGAAAGTCACGAAGCTCGGAGTCGGATTTTAGTCGTAGAAGCGCCCGACCCTCGCGATATCAATCTCCCGTCGATGCGGATGGGATTAGCAGTTTCTCATGTCGAAGGTGTGCTATCTCTCGATCCCGATCAAATTGTCTCAGCAGCAGAGGTGAGTGAGGAACTGGCTCCTTTTTTGCGAGGCTTATATGACTGTCAGGGACGCTTACTGATGATTGTGGATGTAGAAGCGATCGCGCATTCGGATCGCTGGTAAATCATAGATTGCCGGAGCCATATAAATGGAAACTTCATATCAGCCGATAGAGGTGCCTCAGTCTTCCAACCTCATCGGGACACTTCAATCCTTTTCTAAAAAAGCCACTATAGGAGTCATTGCAATCGGCTGTGCAGTGCTACTGGGTTGGATGTTCAACATTCCCATCCTGAAAACTGTCTTGCCGGGACTGGTGACGATGAAAGCGAACGCAGCAGTGTGTTTTATCCTCAGCGGTACATCGTTGTGGCTGTGGCACCGTTATCCCGCTGACGAGTCAAAGCGCCGCTGGGGACAATGGTTTGCCGGGATCGTTGCGATCGTCGGGTTGCTCACACTGATGCAGTATGTGTTGGGGTGGGATTTTGGCATTGACCAACTTCTGTTCAAGGCGTCGGACACCTTTGGCACCTCCTCTCCAGGTCGAATGGCTCCCAATACCGCCTTAAATTTTTTGATGCTGGGTGTGGCGCTCCTGTTGTTTCTCGGCTCTTCTATTCACTACCAAGCCGCTCAAATTCTTAGCTTAGCGGCATTCTCAGTCGCCTTGCTGGGGGTGCTGGGCTACATTTATGGTGTGAAATCCCTTTACGGGATTAGCTCCTACACCCAAATGGCATTGCACGCAGCAGTAGGATTTGCGCTTCTTAGCACCGGCATTCTGTTTGCTCGTCCAGATCGAGGGGTGATGGCAGTTGTTACCAGCCCGAATGCGGGGGGGATGATGGCTCGGCAGATGTCACCGGCTGTACTTGGGATTCCGCCACTTTTAGGTTGGTTAATCTTAGCCGGGTATCGGGCGAAGTCTTTGGAGACTGAGATCGCCATCTCGATTCTGGGTATGTTGAATGTGATTGTGTTTGCCGTTCTGATTTGGTGGAATTCTCGCAACCTGAATGGCATTGATATCAAACGCCAGCGGGCAGAAGTAGAACTTCGCACCCTGAATCAAGAACTCGAACAACGCATTGATGAGCGCACGGCAGAATTAACAGAAGCGAATCAAGAACGCGATCGCTTCTTTACTATCTCTCTTGACCTGCTGTGTCTCATCGGATTTGATGGCACTTTCAAGCGCCTCAACCCTTCATGGACAAAAATCCTGGGCTTCGCGGTCGAAGAACTTTTGGCTCAACCGTTTATTGAGTTTATCCATCCAGATGACCGAGAAAAGAGCTTAGCTGAAGCCGAAAAACTGACTATTGGTTCGCAGGTACTGTATTTTGAAAATCGCTATAGGTGTAAGGATGGCTCCTACCGATGGTTGGCATGGACTGCGAACGCGGCGACTGATAATCAAGTCATGTACTGCATTGCCCGTGACATCACCTCCAGCAAGCAGGCGGAAGCCGAACTTAGGGAAAGTCAAGAACGCCTAGAGGCAATCATCGACAATTACACTGCTGTCATCTATCTCAAAGATTTGGAAGGTCGTTACATTCTGGTCAACCGCCAGTATGAAATCCTGTTCCACAAAACTAAAGAGCAGGTTGTCGGCAAGACTGACTATGATTTCTTCCCGAAAGAGATGGCTGATGCCTTCCGTGCTAACGATCGCAAGGTAATTGAAACCGGAATCTCTTTAGAAATGGAAGAGATTGTGGGTCAAGACGATGGACTCCACGCCTACCTTTCCACGAAGTTTCTCTTAAAGAATTCTACTGGCGCGGCCTACGCCCTCTGCGGGATTTCTACAGACATTAGCGATCGCAAGCAGACAGAAGAAGCATTGCAGCAACAGGTGGAGATGCTGGATTTAGCCAATGACACCATTATGCTTCGGGATCTCGACGATCGAATCTCCTATTGGAATCAAGGTGCAGAAAGACTGTACGGCTGGACAAAGGAAGAAACCGTAGGACAATACATCCACACATTTTTAAAAACCATCTTTCCCCAACCCGTCGAGGAAATCAAAGCCACGTGCCTGCGTGATGGACGTTGGGAAGGAGAACTCATCCACACTAAGCGCGATGGGACACAGATCGTTGTCGCGAGTCGCTGGACATTGCAACGGGAGGAATCAGGTCAGCCTAAAGCGATCCTAGAAATCAACAATAACATTACTGAGCGCAAAGCTACTGAGGAAGCCATCCTTCAGAGTGAGGAAAGGTATCGCTCATTGATTCTCGCCACCTCCCAGATAGTCTGGGCGACAGACACCCAAGGACAAGTTGTTGATATGCCCGCTTGGAGAGCTTTTACAGGTCAAAGCCAGGAACAAGTGAAAGGCTGGGGATGGTTAGACGCGGTGCATCCAGACGATCGCGATCGCACTGCCCAGATTTGGTCTAAAGCCCTTGAAACGAAAAGTCTCTACCAGGTTGAGTATCGTATTCGAGCCGCAGATGGCAGCTATGGATACTTCTGGGTTCGCGGGATTCCCGTCTTGGCAGAAGATGGCAGCATCCGCGAGTGGATTGGCGTCTGCACCGACATTAGCGATCGCAAACAAGCAGAAGCAGAATTACAGCGAACCGCAGCAGATTTGGCGCGTTCCTCAGCTGAACTTCGGCAGCAAACCAGTATCTTGCAATTAGTCCTCAACAGCATGGGTGAGGCGGTCATCGTCGCCGATGAAACCGGAAAGTTTTTACTGTTCAACCCCGCTGCGGAGAAAATGTTCGGATTGGGTTCAGCAGATGCCCCCCCCGATCGATGGTCAACGCAGTATGGCTTGTTTTTGCCCGATACCGTGACCGTTTACCCAACCGCAGATTTACCGATGACAAAAGCGATCCGAGGCGAAGCCGTTGACGACGTAGAGATGTTTACCCGTCATGCTGGTATACCAGAAGGTTTGTGGGCAAAAATTAACGGTAGACCCCTGAAAGACGACAACGGCGTCCTCAAAGGCGGGGCGATTGTTTGTCGCAACATCACCAGCGACAAGCAAGCCCAAGAACGTCTACAACAACTCGCGAAGGAGCAGGAACGCCTGCTGCAAGAACTGAAAAACCGGCAAAATGCCCTTGATGAATCGGCGATTGTCAGCGAAACCGATTTAAAAGGAACCATCATCTATGCTAACGAGCGGTTTTGCCAAATCTCTGGATACACCCAGGAAGAACTAATCGGACAAAACCATCGCATCGTTAACTCTGGCTACCACCCCAAATCCTTTTTCCAAGACTTCTGGGCTACGGTTTATCGGGGCGGTGTGTGGAAAGGAGAAATCAAAAATAAGCGCAAAGATGGTTCTTTCTATTGGGTTGACACTACAGTTTCACCCATTTTTGACACCACCGGCAACATTGTCAAATATATCGGGATTCGCTTCGACATTACCCAGCAAAAAGAAGCGGCTGATCGACTTATCAAATTAGCAGAAGAGCGAAAAATCGAGGCAGATTCTCTAACTCAACAAGTCGTCAAGCTTTTGGGTGAAATTAAGGGTGCAGCCAAGGGAGATTTAACGGTTAAAGCTCAAGTTACCAACGACATCTTAGGAGCATTAGCCGACTCTTTCAATTACCTTGTCACCTCTTTGCGGAAAGTGGTCGTTAATATCCAAGATGCAGCGGCACAAGCCAATCAAGCCACAACTGCATCGATTGGTAATACTAACGAACTCGCACAGCAAGCTCGTACCCAAGCCTTGCAAATTGAGTCCACCTTAAAACAAATTGAGCGGATGCTCAACTCGATTAAAGATGTCTCCGATGCTGCAAAACGAGCCGAACAAGTGGCACAGCAAGCCGCTACCACAGCGGAACTGGGAGGACAAGCGGTAGACCGCACGGTTGATGGAATTAACGAACTCCGCCAAACCATTGCCGAAACTTCAAAAATGATGAAACGTTTAGGCGAAGGGTCGCAACAAATTGGCAAAATTGTAACATCTATTTCTCAAATTGCTTCTCAAACAAACTTGCTGGCATTAAATGCCACAATTGAAGCAGCACGCGCTGGAGAACAAGGGCAAGGATTCGCAGTTGTAGCGGAAGAAGTTCGCAAGCTAGCAGAACGTTCTGCCTCAGCAACCGAAGAAATATCAGAGATTGTGAAAACAATTCAAGATGAGATTAGTCGGGTGATGAGGGCAATGGAATCGGGTACTCAACAAGTTGTTGAAGGAACGCACATTGCCGCAGACGCCAAGACGAATCTGATTGCGATTATTGAAGTCAGCCGCGAAATTAATGCTTTGGTGCAAAATATTACTCGTGCTGCTCAAAAGCAGACAATTTCAGCAGAAGAAATTGCAGGAAGTGTGAAGCAGGTGAATGTAATTTCTACAAACACTGCCCAAAAAGCGGAAGATGTAACGAATTCGCTTGGCGGGTTAGCGGTTGTTGTGAATAAGCTCCAAAGTTCAGTGACAAACTTCCGCTCGCAATGAGTATTTAAGGCTTTAGTATCTCATTTCTGCACGTCTCACTGAAAAATGGTTAGGCGTGCCGAAGGGGAAGAGGAAAATGTCAGTTCAATCAAAAAAATGATTGAAGTTAATAGCTAGTTTTTTGATTAGATACAGCCTTTATATTGAATAAATCCTGGGAGTTGGTTTTATAGACTGGTTGTTTTCAAAAATAAAAATATGAACTCAGATGACTTTAATGAACTAATCGGTATTTTTATAACCGAAACTCAAGATTTTCTCCAAGTCTTAGAGACAAATCTCTTAGCAATAGAAAGCAGTGGTGAAGTTGAAGCCCGCTCGCAAGCGGTTCAAAACCTATTTCGAGCTGCTCACTCGATAAAAGGCTCGGCTTTGATGTTTGGGTTTGAAACCTTATCGACAGCGGCTCATTGCTTAGAAGATGGCTTTGCAATTCTGCGCGATCGCGCTGATTTATCCCAAATCAATCCAACGACGATTACCGCTTTGCTGCAAGGGGTCGATCTCCTGAGAACCATTGCCAACCAAGTCTGTCAGCCGGAAGGCAAAGATAATGGAGCAACAATGCAGGCAACCTCTGTAGCTGAAGTGGAAGCGATCGCCCAAATTCTCGCCCAATTAGAAGCTCAGTATACCCAGCCCGCTGCTCCCAGTAATGGCTCTAGCCTTAACAGTCGGGCAAACCTGCAAACCATTAAAAAGATTTTTGAGCAAGATTTACTTCCGGTCTTTAACCATTTGGAAGCGGAACTTTCTCAAGTTAAATTAGAAACTCTAGATCAAACAATTGCAACTCTCAACCAAATATATTACCAACTTTCAGGGGTAGCCGGGATGCTGCAACTGGCAGAATTTGGGCAAATTGCTGAGGATTTGAGAACTTTGATTGATACCCCCCATCTGAGTGTCGAACTTCTTCAAAAACAGGGATGGGAAATTGCTCAAAACTTGCAATCTGCCCGCACTCAGCTATTGCAGGGAGAAGCCATTACTATACAGCCCTTGAATGGGATTGAGGTGAAAGGACTCACGACTGAGGAACCAGTATTCTCCACTCCAGAAGCCCCAGTTGAGGATTCCTCTACACCCTTCAATAATAGGACTGAGGTGAAAGGACTCAGGACTGAGGAACCAGCAGTAGCACTCTCCACTCCAGAATTAGCAGTTGAGGATTCCTCTACACCAGCCTCAGCCCTCAGTCCTCACTCAGTCCTCAGCCCTCAATCCTCAGCCCTCACTGAGTCTTCAGCCCTCACTGAGTCTTCAGCCCTCACTGAGTCTTCAGCCCTCAGCCCTCAGCCCTCACTTAGTCCTCAATCCTCACCTGTTTCTCCCCCTACAGGTTGGCAACGCCCGACAATTCGCGTAGACCTAGAACGCCTCAGTGAATTGGTGAATTTGGTAGGCGAATTAGTGATTAACCGGACAAATTTGGAAGTACAAGAAGCTCAACTACGCACTGAAGCGAAGCGCATTCGGAAGAGTATTGTAGCTTTAAATCAATTTGGAACTCAGCTCCGAGAAGAGTATGACCGCCTTAGCACTGAAAATAGTAAAAGCGATCGCGTAAAAACCACAAATGCTTTTACTAAATCTTTGCCTTCGACTTTCGACTTATTGGAATTAGATCAATATACAGAATTTCACTCCACCGCTCAATCTGTGATTGAAACGACCGAAGCGATCGCGCTATCGGGAACGAAGATTGACGAAATCGCGGTGAAATTTGAACGCAGCACCGATCAACTCCGCCGCATCACCGACCAGTTGCGATCGCGTGTCATGCAACTACGGGTCGTCCCCTTCAGTCGGGCAGTCGATCACCTACCCCGCGCTTTGCGGGATCTGTGTCGCCTCCACAATAAAGAAGTCAATCTCCTCCTCCTCGGACGAGACACCACCATTGATGAAAGCCTGCTAGACGCCTTGCGCGACCCCCTAGTGCATCTGGTGCGAAATGCCTTCGATCACGGCATCGAAGCGCCCCAAGCCCGCCTAGCCCTTGGCAAACCCCCCAGCGGTCAAATCGAAATTGAAGCCTTTCACCAAGGCGGACAAACCATTATTACCATTACTGATGATGGACGGGGAATTGACCCAGAAGCCATCCGCGCAAAAGTCGTGGCAGGCGGCTTTGTGGCAGCCGAACAAGCTGACGAACTATCCATTGCCGACCTCTACGAATTCCTCTTCTGGCCTGGTTTCAGCACCACTAGAGAGGTCACAGAACTCTCTGGTCGAGGCGTCGGTCTGGATGTGGTTCGCACCAATCTGCGGCAGGTACGGGGGACTGTCAAAGTTGATTCACGACCGGGCAAAGGCACTAGCTTTATCCTGAAGCTACCACTCATGTTATCGATCAGCGACGCCTTAATGGTCAAGGCAGATCGCAATACTGTGGCAATCCCTCTAGACGCTGTAGAGGAGATTCTCCACATTCAAGCGCATCAGATTCAAATGGCTGGGACGCAGACCATGTTGTGGTGGCGAGAAGAATTTATCCGCCTGGTGCGTTTGCAAGAATTACTCCACTATAGTGTTCCCCATCCCGACGGCCCCTCGCCCGACCCAATTGCCCAGGACTATATCCCGGTAATGGTTTTAGCTGCCAGTGAAGGTGTTCTCGCTGTAGTCGTGGAACGTCTCATCGGTCAACAAGAAGTGGTGGTAAAAGCCCTACCCCTGCCTCTCTCAAAGCCTCGCGGGATTGTTGGCTGCACGATTATGGGAGATGGTCAGGTGGTAACAATTTTAGATGTAGACGATCTCATCGGGCAATTTTATACTCAAAGCGGCACCACAATTTCAGTGGATAATAAATCAGAATTGGGGATGCGAAATAGCACGCCACTCCTTGCCCCGAAAGGAATTTCTCAACCGCAAATTTTGGTCGTTGATGATTCTTACACTATCCGGCAGTTACTGTCGCTGACACTAATTCGTGCCCGTTACCGAGTCGCACAAGCCAAAGATGGTCAAGACGCTTTATCTAAATTAGAGGAAGGGTTAAACTGCGATTTAATCATTGCCGATATTGAAATGCCCCGGATGGACGGATTTGAACTGCTGCGAAATCTGAAATCTCAGCCGCAATTTTCCTCGATTCCCGTTGCTATGTTGACTTCCCGGAGTGGGTTCAAACATCGCCAGATGGCATTAGAGTTAGGAGCGATTCAATACTTTACTAAACCTTACAACGAGGTTCAGTTATTAGAAGCGATCGCTAAATTAATTAAACATTAAAGAAATTATGAATCGCCGATTTCGGGCTAAACCTCTCATCTCAACTCGGATTGCCAAGCGAAAACTGGTTTCGTTTCAGATGGGAAGCGAACAGTACGCGATCGCGATTGACCGAGTTCAGCGCGTTCTCAAAGCATTTACACCCCACACTGCCCTAACCAATGGTCGCCGGTTAATGGAGTATGAACAGGAAGCGATCGCTCTCATTGATTTATCAGCGCTATTTCTAAAATCCCATGAAACAGACTACCACTATCTAATTGTTTGCACCCTCAACCAAAAAGAAAAATTAGGGATTCCCGTCTCTGAAATGCCTAAAATCTTAGAAGTATTAGAAGACAAATTTGATAAAATTCCAGCTTTCTATCAACACGAAGCTTTACCCGCCGCTATTGAAAAAATTATCCACGCACCTGACGGAAATCTCGTATTTTATCTAAATTTAGATCAACTAGAACTTGGTAATCAGTAATTTCTCGTTCTCGCTAACCAATAGCAATCCTATGTGATTTGCGAATGCATCTTCTCTCTTCTTCTCTTTCCTCTGCTTCCTATAGCGCTAACGCGCATGGCTCCGCTAAGGCGTCCTCTGCGGTTTGTTAAAAAAATCTCTTGAATCAAATAGGACTGCTATAGATAACTCCACCCTAATCCAACCCGCCAGAAAATTTCCTTGCTGACTAATAGCCTAATTCCGATTAATCCGACTCAAATTCAGTTTTTCCAGTCCGTTTTAACGGACTGGAGTGATTAGCCAGGAACTTAAGTTCCTGGCGGGATAAAAGCGAGCGAGACTAACTTACAGCCCAGACATTACTTCTCTCGCTGCTGCCAAAGTGCGGTCAATATCTTCATCTGTGTGCGCCAGAGAAGTAAATCCAGCCTCAAACTGAGAAGGTGCCAGATATACGCCCCGCTCTAACATTCCGCGATGGAAGCGGCTAAACTTGTTCGAGTCAGACTTTTTAGCATCTTCGTAGTTATGGACTGGCCCTTGAGTGAAGAACAAGCCAAACATCGCGCTGATGCTACCGCCACAAGCCGCATGACCTGTTTCCTTGGCAATTTGCAGCAACCCATCACTGAGCTTTTTGGTCATCTTGTCTAACTGTTCGTAGCTGCCTGGTTTTTGCAGCAATTCCAGCGTTTTGATTCCGGCAGTCATCGCTAGAGGATTCCCCGAAAGCGTCCCGGCTTGATACACTGGCCCCGCGGGAGCAATCATCGACATAATATCGCGACGTCCACCGTAAGCACCCACCGGCAAGCCACCACCAATGACTTTGCCCAGCGTTGTCAAGTCAGGCGTAATGCCAAATCTCTCCTGTGCCCCACCGTAGGCAATCCGGAAGCCAGTCATTACTTCGTCAAATACGAGTAACGCGCCATTTTCTTGCGTAATCATTCGCAAGCCTTCCAGGAAACCCGCGTCAGGCGTAATAAAGCCAGCATTGCCCACCACTGGCTCTAAAATCACCCCAGCAATTTGGTCGGGATTTGCGTCAAATAAAGCTTTGACGGCTTCCAGGTCATTGTAGGGAGCAGTGAGCGTGTTGCTGGTTGTCGTCTTGGGAACGCCTGGAGAATCCGGCAAGCCGAGGGTAGCAACGCCGGAACCGGCTTTCACCAGGAACATATCGGCGTGACCGTGATAGCAGCCTTCAAATTTAATTAACTTGTCGCGTCCAGTGAAAGCTCGCATCAGGCGCAGAACTGCCATGCACGCCTCGGTTCCAGAGTTAACGAAGCGCACCATTTCAATGCTGGGTACAGCGTCAATCACCATCTCTGCCAGCACATTTTCTAGCACGGAGGGGGCACCAAAGCTGGTGCCTTTTTCCAGGGCTTCGTGCAGGGCACTAATCACTTCTGGATGGGCATGACCGCAAATCGCGGGTCCCCAGGTGCCAACATAGTCGATATATTGGTTGCCATCGACATCCCAGATATAGGCACCTTTGACGTGGTCAAAGACGATGGGTTGTCCTCCCACCGATTTAAACGCCCGGACTGGGGAACTGACGCCTCCTGGCATCAAATTTTGAGCAGCGGCAAATATTTCTTCTGACTTGGTGGTTTTCAAATTTGTAGAAGTAATCAATGTTATCTCCTCGTTTTGATGATAAAATCTCTGCCTCAAGATAGGCGAAAGCTGCGATCGCAGAGATTACGCTGTTCAATTATCTTACTGAGGGCAATGCCAATCATGCCCTACCAGACGAATCAGGATTTACCTGTGAGTGTTCGCGATCGCCTCTCGGAGGCAGCACAGGAATTATACCGGGCAGCATTCAACTCTGCGGTTCAATGGTACCCAGAGGAATCTAAGGCTCACGAGGTTGCCCTCCGCGCCGTCAGAAGTCAATCAGCCAGCCTGAATAGTATCTTTGGCAAATGCCTGGAACCGCTTCTTGCGACCTCTTAATTCACTTTAGCGAACAACCCGGAAGAATATCTAAGGCATCTGAAGGGGTGCTAAGCCGTTGGCGGTAGAGGAGTGATATCTTGTACAAGTGAGTCATTTGTACCGAAAATGCCAGCTGCTGAACCCTCTGCTTTAAGCCAATCCATCCCCATCGATCGAATCCGCTACAACGAGCAGGGACTGGTGCCAGCGATCGCGCAAGATTATCTGGATGGCACAGTCTTGATGATGGCTTGGATGAATCGGGAGTCGCTACAAAAAACTCTGGAAACGGGACAAGCTTGGTATTGGAGCCGTTCTCGTGGAGAGTTATGGCATAAAGGTGCGACTTCGGGGCATTTACAAAATGTGCGAAGTCTTCGCTATGACTGCGATAGCGATGCGCTGCTGGTTACGGTGGAACAGGTGGGAGAGATTGCCTGTCACACCGGAGAACGCAGCTGTTTTCATCAAGTCGATGGGGAAAAAGTGCCACCTCCAGCAGATACTTTGTCGGATTTGTTTGCGACAATTTGCGATCGCCGTGACAACCCCAGCGAAATTTCTTACACCAGCAAGCTATTTGCCGGTGGGGATAACAAGATTTTGAAAAAAGTTGGCGAAGAATCTGCTGAAGTAGTGATGGCTTGTAAGGATGACGACAAGGACGCGATCGCGGGTGAGGTTGCTGACTTGTTTTATCACACCCTGGTTGCTTTAGCTCACCATCACGTCGATGTCAGAGACGTTTATCGCAAGTTGCAAGAAAGACGGCGATAAAGCATTTTAAACGCTCTCGGTACGCAGAGTCTTGGTGTTACTTTGCGTTCCCCTCTGCGTTCTTTGCGTTTAAAATCTGGTTGAGATATTGCAGAATCCCTATGGTGATGGCTACGCTTAACGCGAAACCCAGCCACAAACCATGCGCCACGACGGGCGGTTGATCTAATGCCCAGCCACCCACCGTAGGGCCAATGAAATAGCCGATTGCCCAGCAAAGAGAATTGATTGAAAAATAGACGCCACGCTGAGATTCGGGGGCTAAGACTGTAATCAGAGAAGATGCTGAGGGAGTGTAGGAGACGAGGGCGATCGCAAAGACTCCCATTGCTAAAATTGCCCATACTAGCTGACTTGATGCCGCGACTCCTGTAAACCAAATCAAGCTAAATCCTAACCCCCAAAATAAGGCGGAAATGCACAAAGCATAGGGATGGCTCAAGCGTTTAAATATTTTCACAACTGGCATCTGCAAGAGAATGGCTAAGACAAGGTGCCAGGTAAATAAGGCGCTAATTGTTGTCGGTGAGAATCCTTTTCCTGATGCTTCTACACGCAAGAAATTGCTAAAGTACAGCGGCATTGTACTTTGGGTTTGCGAGATATAGGTGGTGAAGATAATGTTCACTAAGCAGAAAATCAACAAACTGCGATCGCGCAATGCCGTTGCCCAACTGCTGAAGGCTTGTTGTTCGCGTTCTCCTGGTTTGTACGTTTCTGCGATCGCTACATACACAACCCCAAAGAACACCACAAACGAAATCGCATCCAACACAAACAGCTCTCGATAAGCCCCCGTCGCCCCAATTAATACGCCTCCCAATACAATTCCGATGCCCATCCCCAAATTGTCTGCCAGTCGCGTTATCGCATAGGCTTCATTTCGCTGCTCTCCCTGCGTCAAATCTGCTACCACTGCTTCTGTGGCAGGCCAGTATAAACCGATGCCCATGCCCATGAGCAAGTTACCAACCACAAAAATGTGAAAATTGTTGCTCATTGCCAATACCAGGGAAGCAACTGCCGAAACCGCGGCTGAGAGCAACAGCGTGCGCCTGCGTCCCCAAAACTTTGAATCTGCAAACGAACCGCCCAAAATGCGCCCAATTACCCCAGAAATAGAGGCGCTGCCTAAGCCAATCCCAACTTGAGTGGCGGATAGTCCCACTTGATTCACAAAAAAGATCGGGGCGTAAAACAAAGTAAAGCCAGTACCAATCCCGGATAAAAATCGACCAGCGGCCAGAATCCAAACTTGAGAATTGAGCTGAGGCAACCAGGAAAGCGTGGGTTTGCGGAAAGTCATGCGGGAGAGATGGAAATTAGTGGTGTGCTATCAAAGCAATTCTGCTAGCGAACGGACTGGTCACGTATCCACTTAAATAGGGGAATTGCTTACATTGAGCAAAATCGGTTTCTCTCAAGTGCTAAAGATACCAAAGGTTCAGGACACCATCGCCCTATTCTTCTCAAGCTTTAGGTTCAAGCTTTAGGTGCGATCGCTCATAGCTCTAACCTCAGATAGAGAACACCCCAGCTTCTTATCGTTACATTTAGTTACATAAGCTAAACATTGCTTAACAAACGTAGCGATAAACCCGGAGTTCCCACCATGCAAGAGACACAGAAAGTAACCCCTCCCGTCATGGACGATCGTAACGCTTGGAGATACGGCTTCACTCCTCAAGCTGAAATTTGGAACGGGCGTCTAGCGATGATTGGCTTTTTAGCTGCGGCGCTGATTGAAATCTTCTCAGGTCAAGGCTTCCTGCACTTCTGGGGTCTGATCTAGAATTAATTCCCTCGCATTTTCGGCATCATGTCACCTCAAGTAATCCGCCTGGGAGTTATCAAAACGCTCCCAGGTTTTTTTATTTTCAAATGCCGTTAAGTGGTAAAGGAGAGCGATCGCTCTCCTTTACGACGAATGAACTTCCATATAGGAAAATAATCCAGTAGCCAAATCCCCAGCAATGAGCAACGTGAAGCCATTTCTCTTCTTGACCGATTTAGACAATACCTTAGTAGGCGATGACGAGGCTCTAGAAGAACTCAATCGCCACCTGAGCCAGCATCGGGAACAATACGGGACAAAGATTGTTTATGTGACAGGTCGTTCCCCCATCCTCTACCAAGAACTGAAGACCGAACAACATCTATTAGAGCCAGATGTCCTAGTGGTGTCTGTTGGGACGGAAATTTACCGAGATGGCAGCCAGACTCCAGATCCGGCTTGGGTAGAACAACTTTCTCACAAGTGGGATCGCGAGTTGATCGTCGCTACAACCGCTCATTTTTCTGACCTCGTTCCCCAACCGCCCTCAGAACAACGCCCTTTTAAAGTTAGCTACTTCCTCTCCGGGGAAGCCGCAGTCGAAGTTCTCCCTCAGCTAGAAGATTTGTTGGAAGAACGCCAGCTAGATGTCAAGTTGGTATATAGCAGTGGCAAAGACTTGGACATCCTACCTCGCGGCGGCAATAAAGGAACTGCAACTGCATTTCTGCGACAGCAATTTCAGATGCCTCCAGAACAAACCGTTGTTTGCGGTGACTCTGGCAACGATGTGGCATTCTTTCAGTCCGGCGAGGAGCGAGGAATTATTGTCGGGAATGCCCAGCCAGAACTGCTAAAGTGGCATTACGCCAATCCTTCTATTAATCGCTATTTGGCAAAAGCTGATTGCGCTGGAGGTATCCTAGAAGGTTTGAAGCATTTCGGCTTTTTAGAATGAACTTGTCCTCCATCCTCAACATTTTTGCATGATCAGCTATCTCAAAGGGACGGTAGCTGGCATCCAGAAAAGCACCGCCAATCGCGTCATCCTGATTCTGGAAGTCAATCAGATTGGTTACGAACTGCATATCCCGCCACGGCTGGAGACTGAGCTACCGGCGGCGGGAGAAATGGTGCAAGTTTTTACACACCAACAAGTTCGAGAAGATCAAGTCCTCCTGTATGGCTTTGGCTCCGCCGCTGAGCGGGATTTATTTCGTGCCCTCGTTAGTGTCAGCGGCATTGGTGCCAGAGGCGCAATCGCCCTTCTAGACACCTTAGGGCTATCAGATTTAGTCCAGGCAATCGTTACTGGCAACACTCGCACCTTAGCGAAAACTCCTGGCATTGGTAGCAAAACCGCCGAACGTCTGGCGCTGGAACTCAAAACTAAACTGGCAGAATGGCGACACTCGGCAGGGGTCACTAGCACCGCGACTGGCCCTTCCGCCGCCATTTTAGAAGATGTGGAGATGACGCTACTTGCCTTGGGATATAGCAATAGTGAAGTATTGCAGGCGATCGCTGTCGTCAAACAGGATTCTCTGTTGGCGAAAAGCACGAATGCGGAAGATTGGATTCGAGGCGCGATCGCTTGGTTGAGTCATTAACAGGCTCAAGTGTTTTTTCGCATTGCATAATGCAAGGAATGAACCCCGAAAATTAAACAGTTTAAATCCAACCTTTAATTTCTACATCCGTGAGCGATCGCTCTAATTTCACATATTCGCTTCTAGTCGCTTGCAAAATATGTTTCATCATCACAGATTCTCCAGTATCCGCTGCCAAAAAAGCAGCATTCATCGCAATACTGCGAATATTTCCCCCAGCTACATTTAATTTTGCTAGTTTCTGCACATCCAACTCTTCAGTTGGCGTGGTTGTGGGAAAGATACGCTGCCAAATTTCCGCACGTTGGGTGGCATCTGGAAACGGAAACTGAACAACAAAGCGAATGCGACGCAGAAAAGCTTGGTCTAACGAACCTTTTAAATTAGTCGTCAAAACTGCCAAACCTTGATACGCTTCCATTCGTTGTAATAAATAGCTAACTTCAACATTGGCATGGCGATCGTGGCTGTCTTTCACTTCGGTACGCTTACCAAACAAAGCATCGGCTTCATCAAATAATAAAACCACACCTCCCGCTTCTGCCGCATCAAAGATTCTCCGCAGATTCTTTTCTGTTTCGCCAATATATTTACTAACTACTGCACTTAAATCAATCCGATATAGGTCAAGTCGCAATTCTTTTGCTAGCACTTCTGCTGCCATTGTCTTACCAGTACCAGAAGCTCCAGAAAAGAGAGCGCTAATCCCTAAACCACGACTGCTTTTGCCAGCAAATCCCCATTTTTGGTAAACTTTAGCTCGTTGGCAAAGATGAGCCGCAATATCGCGCAAGATTTGGCGTTGTGTTTCTGGTAAAACCAAGTCATCCCAAGTAGCAGTTGAATCGATGCGTTGAGCTAGATCGTCTAGGCGCGGACGTGCTTGTACGCGGCAGAAGTCCCATAATTGATTTGGGCTGGAAGAATCTTCCACTTTTATATTTAATTGTTCATGTTTAATTTTTAATTGGCTACACGCGGCTTGAATGGCAGGAGTGTTGAGGTTGAATTGAGAGACTAGCGTTTCTACGTGTCCGTTCAGTTCAGCAGCGATCGCGCCTAAGTTAGACTGCCAAATCGCTAGCTGTTCGCTGCGGGTAAGTTTAGGAATGTCGAAGGTGATGATAGAACGTTGCGGGGAATGCAGTCGTTCTTCCGTAGTAATGATGAGGGGGATGCTAGTTTCTTCGATCAGCTGCAAAATAGCATTTTCTCGTACTGTATCGCCTGTATTTAAGCGATCGCAATCCAATAATAGAACGCTACCTGTCAATGCGACTTCCCTTTCCCACCGCCGCAGTAAGCGATCGCTATCTTCCAAATCAGTTGGTAAGCGATAAACGGACATAATTTTTAAGGGACGCTGTGCAATAGCGCCAGCAGCAGATGCGATCGCCCGCTTGTCGGTTGCATCCATACCGCACAATTGCACAATGGGGATTTGTCCTCTGCTCTCCGTCTCTTCTCCTCTATGCAACAAGGCTGCTAGCCGTTCTACTATCTGCTGGTGCGAGGGTTGTAGCGGAATACCGGATGCTTCTACTGGCATCGGCTTAATTACGCTCAATAGCTGCTGGTCTTGATACGGCTCCCCAAAAAGATAGTGCAGAACGCTTTCGTCAATCTGCAAGGGACACGAGGTAAGGACTTGACCCGTTCCAATTTGCAATAATTTCCAGTGACGCAAGGGTGCTTGGGGAGTGAAGGCGCTCCAATGCGCTTTCGGGAAAACTTCTAAAGCTAAGCCGAAGGTGGGATAAGTGATTTCCCGGTTTTCTTGGGCGTTAGCGCAGAGTGCGGGGAAGTCAGGAAAGATTGCCATACCAGCGCACAACAGTAGGATATCGCGCTCGAAGGAGGACAGGTTGAAGGTGGTGCAGAGCTGCTCTAATGCTGGAGGGGTTGGCATTGAGGAGGCGATCGCTTCTATTGATTGGTCGTTGGGGACTGGTGCGATCGCTCGATCCTTTTTACGGGCAATATAATGCTCTAATGCCCGATGCACCGTTGCCACTGCGGTCATCAGGTAGTGAGAATTGGCTTGATACCAGCCGTCAGTGGTTGTAATGTTCATTAGTTTTCCTGCTTCAAACCGCCATGAGGAAATTACGGATTTATTTTTCTGGTATTAAAACATTTTTAAGTTTTTTTCTTGTTACTTAAATATATTTAGTGACAAATTACAATAGGTAAATCACGGCTTTTAGTTAAAAAATCATTAAGTTATTACTGGGGTGAAAAGCAAAATCTTATGGTGAGTAAGATTGACTTGGGATAAAAGAAAAGTGGGTTCTAGAGGCATCCTAGAAGAGCGATCGCGTTCTCCCAATATTCGCTTATCTGGTCACAGCGCAACAGTAAATTTGCTATCTTTATTTCTTCCCGCTCCTCAGTAATTTTCCGGGAATCATTGTAAAAAAATGTAATTTTTAGTGTTTAAGTGCGCGAAAAATTTTACTCCTAGCACTCTAAAGGCAATCTATGACGTATACAAAACTACACAAATCCTCCTCTTGGAACCCTGAAATTCAGAAGAAAAACGCTTTTTTGGCTGCACTGCCAATGGCTATCCAAACTAAATCAGTTTCTGGGTCGCCTCAAGAAGAGCAGGAGATGCCAAGCTACACGCCACTACCAGCAGACGGGATTGCCAATCATCCCTTGATGCGGAGTCTCTCAGAAAATACCCCAGCGCAGGCTAGCAGTCAAGTTGAGACAAAATCGCTAATCCAGCGGCGTGAAGAATCTCTACTCGATGAACCGATACCTTCAGATTTCCAAGAGCAAGCATTAGTGCCGGAATCGATAGCTCCCTCCAAGGAAGAAATAATGACCGGCAAATTTTTAGACAAACAAAAAGCCGAACGCGAAGCCGAATTAGCAAGCATGGGAGGTGGTTATAAGGAGGATGAGGAGAATAAGAATCCTAAAGACACCGCTAAGCGCGTTATAAATCTAGCACTACTCAACAGCAAAAGCGAAATTTTTCAAGACGAAGAGAACCAGAAATACCTAAGTATTTTGAAAGCTAAACCACAAGCTGAAATAGAGGATAAACAGCAACACGGAAGGGCGCTGGGAGAAGAATGGGTAGGAGAGGAAGAAGCTGGCAACGAAAAATACTTCCATGACGAAGAAAAAGCCAGTCATGAGGTAAAAATTAACGAACAAGGCTTATTGACTACTACCAATGAAGCAGGCGAACAAGTTCCTCTAAATACCCAAGCAGCAGAAGAGAGAGAAATCGCTTTCCCAGGTAGCAAGGAAAAGCGATACATTTTTGCACGGGAACACGGAACAAAAAAAATGTATGCAGCGGATGAAGGAAAAGAATATCGAAAACCAGACGCAGGTAGAGTTCCTCACGCGGGATTGGTAGAAGGGCAAAATGTCCAAGGAGCTGGTGAGGTTGAAACGGCACATGATGGACGAATAACCGCGATTTCGGACCGTAGCGGTCACTATAAGCCAGAGGCGGAAGATACCTATGAATTTGTCAAAGACCTCGCCACTTCAAAGGAAGAGGGAGGGTTAGGTGCGAAGTTAATCGATGATAGCAAGGACGAAGCGGGTCATGCAAAAAACACGCCAGCTAGAGTTGAATTAGGAGGTAAAGGGGAAGACCTCTTATTAACAGACGCGCTCGGTTTGGGAGAATACGAAAACAAGTACGCTCAGGACGAAATCAGCTTAACGTATCAACAGTTTCTCCAAACGGGTGGAAATGAAGCACAAATCCGTAACAAGCAATTTCTTACACGTCAGATAGGAATGTTAAAGAATGAAAATGAAAGCACTGTGAAACCCTCAGAAATAGACTCTCAATCAATACGTGAAGCAGCAGCGCAGAAAGTAGCGCAAGAGCAGAGAAAACGCCTAGGTATTAAACTTCGAGGAGATGATTATTAAAAATAAAGAAATGCCGAAGCCTTAACTGAGTAGGTTATACTCAGCTCTGCTGAGCGTGATTCGACTCACCGATAAAAGCAACAATAAAGACGCGCTCGCATTTGAGACGCAAATTTGCTCCAGAGAATGCGATCTCTTTATGTTTGTGTAGAATAATCGCGTCTTTTTTGTGGTGATTAGATAAGAGCGATCGCGTCTCTAAAATAAGTCTGCGTCAATTGGCACAACCCCGCCTCTGCGTTCGTGTAGTCCCAGCGAGATAGGTCAGGTAAACTCTAAACATAATATAGAAAACTAGAGTTTCCATTTTCTTCTGCCATGAAACCTGTCTGGAATTCCTGGGCTTTTGCGCTTGTGCTATTGTCCGCTTCCCCCGTAGCAGTGCTAGCGGAACCGACATCGCCTCCTACGGTGATCGTGACTCCAGTTCCCAAGAAAACTGAAACCCCAACCTCTCAACCAGAGGATACCAGCACGCAAAAGGATTCACCTCCGACGGTAATCGTCACTCCAGTTCCGACAACCCCGAAAGCGGAAGAAACCAGCACCCCCGAAGTCCAACCCTCTGCTGAGGAAACAAAACCAGAACCCAGTTCGGAAGCAAGTGAAAAGCCGGATACCAAACCAGAATCCGATACAGACGAAAAAGCTGAGGAGGAGGAGAAACCGACTCCAGAAGAAATTGCTCAACAAGAGAAAATAATTGAGGCGGATAAGCTTTATCTGGGGGGACAATTTGCTGCGGCTGAAAAGCTTTATCGGGAGGCAAAAGGAACTTTTGCTAATGCAACTGAGAAAACTGAGCGAAAAGAAGCCATTACTGACACGGATAAGTTAGCACCAGCGGGGAGGGTATATTGGCGCGAGGCTCAAGCGGGTATACAACAAAAACTGGAGAGCAAAATTTTTGTTCCGCTGCAATTTTTAGTAGAGCAGTATCCTGAATTTATTCCCGGTCAGGTAGAGTATGCAAAAGCGCTGCGGGATTACAATCAGGTAGAAAAATCTTTACAGGTTTTGGAACGGGCAAGCACTGTTTATCCTGCCGAACCGATGTTGCTCAAAGCAAAAATTGCAGCATACGGTCAAAATAAAAAATGGTTAGAAGCTTCGCTATCAGCACGTCAATTTGCGTTGCTTAACCCGAATCATCCAGAGGCGGCAGAGTTTGCAACGTTAGCGGAAGAGAATCTGAAACGTTATCAATCGCATTTACGCGCCGAGTTGAGAGGGAATGCGATCGCTAATGCGATTACGGGGGCTTTAAGCTATGCCTTCACGGGCAGTTTGTTTGGCCCTCTAACTGCCGTTGAAAGCGCTGCACTGATGCTGCGGGGAGAATCCGCGATTGGTCGATCGGTGGCAAAACAAGCAAAACGCGAACTGCCACTGGTTGAAGATGAAGAGGTGTTGAATTACGTTCGAGAAATTGGAAATAAATTAGCAACGGTAGCCGGACGCCAAGATTTTGAGTATGAATTTTTTGTGGTTTTAGATGACGATCTCAACGCTTTTGCGCTACCAGGAGGCAAGGTTTTTGTGAATGCGGGGGCGATCGCTCGCACCCATTCTGAGGCAGAATTAGCCGGTTTATTAGCTCATGAATTATCTCATGCCGTTCTCTCTCATGGGTTTCAATTAGTAACGCAGGGAAATCTTACGGCTAGCGTGACCGGATTTATTCCTTATGCTGGGAATACCGTCACCAATCTGATTGTTTTTGACTACAGCCGCGACATGGAACGTCAGGCGGATATTCTCGGAACTCGCATTCTCAGTGCTACCGGCTATGCGGCGGATGGGATGCGGAATCTGATGGTGACGCTAAGCAAGCAAGATCGCGATCGCCCGATCTTCACTTGGCTTTCCACGCACCCGATCACTGATGAGCGGACTCGGTATTTAGAAAGTTTAATTCAGAGTAACGGCTACAACCGCTATGCCTATGAAGGAGTAGCACGACACAACGAAATTAAGGCAAAAGTGAAGAAAATTCTAGACGAGGCGAAGAAGAAAGAAAAAGAACGCAAACGAAAGCGCGATCGCGATTAGTAATTAAACGGGTAGACATCATTAAACTAAACATCGGATATAGATTTAATTGAGGAAAAAAACCAAGATTGACAAAAGTTTAATGGATTTCACTGAGGCTCTACCCATCCAATAATAATCAGATCCATCTACTTAGCGATTAGCCATGCAAAGAGTATTAGAACCCGAAGTCATGGACAGTTGGGAAGAAGCTGTTGAATATGACGCAATGGACTTTACAGAGATAAACGCAGCGTTTGCTCAGCGGGCAATTGAGTTAGGAACAACAAATGCAACTGTGCTGGATGCTGGAACTGGAACCGCTCGAATTCCCATTTTAATTGGTCGGAAATGCCCTCAATGGCAAATCATTGGTATCGATATGGCAGAATCAATGCTGCAAATTGGCAGGGAAAATGTGGAAGAAGGTGGTTTAGAAAAACAAATAACTTTGGAATTTGTTGATGCCAAGAATTTACCTTATCAAGATGGACAATTTGATATGGTAATTTCTAATAGCCTGTTTCACCATCTACCAAATCCATTGCCATTCTTGCAAGAACTGAAACGAGTGTTAAAGCCACAGGGTGCTATTTTCATCCGCGATTTAATTCGTCCTCCTAGCGAGGAAATTATGAATTCTCTGGTGGAAAGTATCGGTAAAGAGTACGACAAACACCAAAAGAGGTTATTCCGCGACTCTCTCCACGCTGCGTTTACCTTGGATGAAGTGCAAGACTTAGTGCAACAAGCTGGTTTAGAGGGTGTTACAGTTGAGCGATCGAGCGATCGCCATTGGAGTGCCGAACGAGCATGGGTTGATCCCGCTTAAATCCGCCTGAATAGCCGTCATCCTTCCTGAACCTCATTCCCTTCCGCTCTTTGCTCAGAGCGGTGTTGCAGGCGGGGTGAGGTTCTTGAGCAACAAGAATTAGAAGAGGTCAAAGCAATCGTGAAAGTAGGATTTTTTGGAACTGGGTTGATGGGACAGCCGATGGCTAAAAGGCTGTTAGACGCTGAAATTCCAGTGGTTGCATACAATCGTACTCAGTCGAAATTAGCACCTTTGCAGGATGCTGGCGCTAAAATTGCCGACTCTCCACAAGAGGCAATTCGCGAATCTGAGTGCGTGATTTTGATGCTGACAAACGCTACAGCAATTGATGAGATTTTGCTATCTGAGGCTTCCCGACAAGAGTTAAAAGGTCGCACAGTCATTCAAATGGGGACGATTTCGCCTAGAGAAAGTCAAGCGATCGCGTCTCAAGTTGTTGCGGCGGGTGCAGAGTATATTGAAGCACCCGTGTTGGGCAGTATTCCGGAAGCAGAAGCCGGTAAACTAATCGTCATGGTGGGGGCTTCCGACGAGCAATTTCAAAAGTGGTCAGATTTTTTAAAACATTTTAGCGCTGAACCTCTACATATTGGCTCAGTCGGGGCTGCCGCTGCTGTCAAATTAGCCTTAAATCAATTAATCGCTTCCCTCACGAGTGCTTTTGCCCTTAGTTTAGGTTTTGTTCAACGCCAAGGTGCTGACGTTGAGATGTTCATGCAAATCTTACGACAAAGCGCTCTTTTTGCTCCCACCTTTGATAAGAAATTGCAGCGAATGTTAGATAGAAACTATGAAAATCCCAATTTCCCAACTAAACATTTGCTTAAGGATACTAACTTGTTTCTCAATGAAGCTAAGTTAAATGGCTTGAATGTCAGCAGTCTGGAAGGCATCCGCCAAATTTTAGAAATGTCACAGGATATGGGCTTAGCAGATGAGGATTATTCGGCGCTATTTTCTGCAATTAATCCGGAAGATGAATGAGTATTTTAACGCAAAGGTACGCGAAGGTGAGCGCAAAGGTACGCAAAGAATTATTGGCGTGGTCTTACGTTAATCGTTTTTTTGGAGAAACTTTAATAAACTGGGCAACTAATAATATTTCCTGAATGAAAAATTAATCAAGCGTTAATCAAAGCTTTGCCGAAGGTTGATGAACGCCAATTAAGCTGTTCTACGCATAAACGCGGAGAACACCATGTCTTTATCACGGCGGCAATTCTTCACCCTGGCAGGCGCAAGTGCTGCGGGTGCTGTATTAATGTCCCCTCTAGAAGCTCTCTATACCAGAGCAGCCAAAGGTCAATTTGTGAGTGGGGGAGGTTATGGCCCGCTGATTCCAGATCCCAACGGTTTATTAGATTTACCACGGGGATTTCAATATCGCGCTATCTCTCGGACTGGAGACATGATGAACGATGGCAATCCAGTGCCAGGTGGTCACGATGGGATGGGTGCTTTTCCCGGCCCTAATAACACAACTATCTTAGTTCGCAATCACGAATTAAGCCCGAATTCCACTACGCAAGTTGCCGGACTCAAATACGATAATCTCTGTAAAGGTGGCACAACAACCCTGATCGTAGGGGCGAATCGCCAACTGCAAAGTCATTTTGCTTCCCTAGCAGGAACCTACCGCAACTGTGCAGGGGGCACGACTCCTTGGGGTTCGTGGATTAGTTCTGAGGAAAACACCTCAACTCCCGCTACAAACGATCCAATTAATACAACGGGCAATGTCGAGCAACGTCACGGTTATAACTTTGAAGTTCCGGCAAATGCAAAAAGAACCGTGACTCCTGTGCCTTTGAAAGCAATGGGGCGTTTTAACCACGAAGCGGTTGCAATCGATCCAAAAACTGGAATTGTTTATGAAACTGAAGATAGAGGAAATGGTCTCTTCTATCGTTTCATTCCAAATCAACCAGGCAGGCTTGTGGAAGGCGGTGTTTTGGAAGCTCTGAAAATTAAAGGAATGCCCCAAGCAATTACTAAAACCAATTTCCCGGTGCGTCAACCGATGCAGGTTGAATGGGTTCGCATCGACAATCCCGACCCGGATACGGATACTGTCCGCGTCGAAGGCTTTAGTAAGGGGGCAGCCCAATTTACACGCGGGGAAGGAATCTGGTATGGCAATGGTGAATTTTACTTTTGCTGCACGGATGGTGGAGAAAAAGGATTGGGTCAAGTTTGGCGCTACGTTCCTGGTACAAATGCACAAGAAGGCGGCACTCTCGAACTATTTGTTGAACCCAACAATGTAAATGTATTAGATAGCCCTGATAACATTGTTGTGGCTCCTTTTGGCGATTTAATCATCTGTGAAGATGGCGACGACGAGCAATTTGTAGTCGGGGTGACTCAAAAGGGTGAACTCTACCAGTTTGCTCGGAATGCTATCAATGATAGGGAGTTCGCTGGTGCCTGTTTTTCACCCGATGGTAATACCATGTTTGTGAATATTCAAACTCCTGGCATTACCTTTGCTATTTGGGGACCTTGGGCAAAAGGATAATAATGGGTAATGGGTAATGGGTAATGGGTAATGGGTATTTCTTGTAAAGATATGAAATTTCGCATCTCTACAGTCACTCTTTCCGATTACCCATTATCTGCAAGGTAAACATTCGTGCGATAGGCTAAATACACATAGCCGCGCTCATTACAAGCGCTGGCATACAGTTCTTGCAAATCTGCCACAAGTTGCTGGTATGCCTCTCCTTCTTTGGGGATGTAAGATACACTATTTACCCTGCCAATTAGTCCCGCTAAATCTAGCTGCTGCTGGTACTCAAATGTATGGCACCGGACATCTGGAAAATGGGGACTCGTTAGCAGAGGATCGACTGAAACCATCCGCTTCTCTGCGGGATGATTATTTGATGCAATCTCAACTAAGCGGCTGTAATTTGCTGTGAATTCATCATTTTGATTACGATCGTTCCACACTACCGCTAGTCGTCCGCTGGGCTTGAGAATGCGACGAAATTCTAGCAATGTTGGTTCGGGATTAAACCAATGAAAAGATTGGAAGCAAGTCACTAAATCAACAGATGCGTTAGGTAAATTCGTTGCTTCTGCTGTTCCGTCACGAAACTCTACCAACGAATGGGGTGATGCAGCTTCTCTCATTGCGGCGTTTGGCTCGATAGCGATCGCATTCACTCCCCGTTGAGCTAACAAACGCGAGGAAATTCCCGTCCCTGCACCGATATCTGCGGCGACCAGTTGCGACGGATTTCCCAATCCCTTCAGAATAATATCAATAGCGGCGTCTGGATAGTTCGGTCGGTACTTGGCGTAATCCTTTGCTCGATTGGAAAATCGGCTTAGTGGATTCATTGCGTGTAACGGCGTGTCTTTTGAGTTACTATTACCCATTGCCGACGACTGCTCTTCTACTTGTGCCTTTGTTGATTTTTACTTAAGTGCTTATTAGTAGAATATAAACGAAGTTCTTTCTTTAAGGATAAGAAGAAACTTTTTATTTTAAAACCTATACTTTACTCAAGTTTTTATGATAATATGAATTCGACAAAGAAGAACTATCATTAAATATGTATTTGAACCATATTTTGATTACTTAGATAATAGCACCAAGCCTGATAATTTGTAGTAACCTCAATTTTATTCCTAAATTTCAGTTACGAGCGATCACCATCAACTCACGCAATCGCTCGTCCGTCTTTTGGGAAAAGTTAGCGATCGCAAGCAAATGCAATAAGCCGTTGATAGTAGCCCCAGGATGAGAGCCTGGGGCGTATATTTGCTTTGGTAGACTACTGAAGCTCTCAACGGGGTTTTTTTCGGGTTCTTCGCCGCAGTTTCTGTGCCAGCGACGAGGCTTCCCGTTCGGCTTTGTAGAGGTCGATGGAGCGAGCCGTCAGCACTAACGATCCATCAAGCTTTTGTCCCACATAGGGGAGACTGGTTGCTTTATACTCGCAAATGTCAGCCTTACCCCGAAGGGATTTCAAGTCTGTATTGACTTGAGCTGAGATTGCCTTGAGTTCCTGTATTGCTGCCTCTAGCTCCGCTGAAAGCCGATTAACTTGGGTTGCTTGCGCCTCTAGGTGTTTTAATTTTTCATTCAGATGTTCCTGTAACAGTTCCTGGTAGGTTTTCACCCGTAGTGACGGAATTAACCTTCCGGAATTGGTTGTCTTTCGAGGTCGCAAATCAGTATTCGCGATCGCTGGCGATGGAACGCGCTGGTGTTTCGCATCACCTTTTACGGGTTGGCGGTCTTCGCCACGTTTTGTCTGGACTACTTTGAGGCTGGCTTGCAGTTTTGTCATGTCGATGGCTGGATGGCTACCTAACGACTGGGATGCGGAACGCAATTAGTACAATTGTACTATATAGAGGGCGATCGCTACTTACTCTGGTTTTTTTTTCAGTGGTAGAGCAATATAAGTGGGAGCGCAGTCTACTAAAACCTAAGGAGTGCATACAATGGTGCGAACCGCCTCAACCATGTTGGCGCTGGGCACTACAGCCCCAGATTTCCAATTGCCGGATGTGGTATCTGGTCAAACCGTTTCCCTTGCCACCTTTGCCGATAAGCAGGCATTGCTGGTCATGTTCATCTGCAAGCATTGCCCCTTTGTAAAACACATCCAGGGAGAACTGGCGCAGCTTGGCAAAGATTACGTCGGAGAAGAAATTGGAATTGTGGCAATTAGCTCCAACGATGCCAGCAATTATCCCGATGATGCCCCCGACTCACTCAAAGCAATGGCGAATGAGCTGGGATTCACCTTTCCTTTGTGCTACGACGAAACTCAAGAAACTGCCAAAGCTTATACTGCTGCTTGTACGCCAGACTTTTTCCTCTTTGATGCCAACCAAAATTTGGTTTATCGCGGTCAATTAGATGACAGTCGCCCTGGTAACGATCGACCCGTCAACGGCAAGGATTTACGAGCCGCGATTGATGCAGTGTTAGCCGGTCAATCAATCCCGTCTGACCAGAAGCCTAGCATCGGCTGCAACATTAAGTGGAAGCCGGGGAATGAACCGACGTATTTTCCTCATTAATCGCAGCAACAGGGAGTTGTGGAAGGGTGCAGAATCAAGCTTGAAGGTTATTAAAGATAGAAATGAAATCTTGCCGCTTCCCCGGCTTCCCCGTTCCTCTGCTCCCTCTTTCCGGCTGCCTCTTCCTGCTTGCCTTCATGAGCGGATGTCAAAATCAGAAACCAACGAAAGCTCAGATGGAGGCGTGGAGAAATGAGGCGATGCAAAAAAACGCCGCAATGGTTGCCGCTCATAAGAACAATCGACAGCGGCAACAGTGGAATCTAGAAATTCAGGGGAAAACGACGGCGGGAAAATCCGTGCGGTTGACCATGCAAGAACTAGATGCGATCGCAACCACCCATATACGGACGCGATCGCCCCATAATACAAGCAACAACCCCGATCGGATTTTTGACTTCCGGGGTGTTGCTATCTCTAAACTGCTCGACAAGTTTGGCATCACTAATAGTAAAGAAGTGACGCTTGTCGCTTTCGATTCCTACCGTGCTACCGTCAGCATTGCAGACTTGCGTGCGTACCCGATTATCATTGCTTTAGAGCGCGATGGAATGCCCATTTCCCGCAGCGAAGGCGGCCCGCTTTCCCTGGTATTTCCTTACACCGAGTACCCGCAGCTTGAGCAAAAGTATCCCGACCGTTTTTGGGCATTTTACGTGACCAACCTGATTGTCGGTACAGAGCCAGTGCAACTGCGCGTTGACGAAATCCCGCTTGATGCCAAAACCATCAGCCAACTGCCACAAGTCACCATCGAAGAAGCTGTGGGCTACCCAATTGGGTGGCCGATTGGCAAAGTCAAGCTCACGGGCGTGCGCGTGCGGGACGTTCTGGCAGCTGCCGGTGTCACCCTGCCTGAAAATGCGACGGCGATCGTTCGGGGGAAAGCGCCCGTCTCTCGCAATGCCCTGAACCCAATTCGTTTGGCAGCCAACGAGGTGCGAGACTGCGATATTTTGTTTGCCACACACTGGGGGAACGAACGCAATCCGATTCCTGCCAAAATGGGTGGTCCGGTGACGCTTGCTTTCCCCAGCAATTGTCAAGCGAGATCCGAGAATCAACGCTGGCTTACTTTTGTGGAACAACTTGAGGTTAGCAAATAATGGCGAATGGCTAATGAGAGTTTGAAATTTTGAGTTTTGAGTTTTGAGCTACCAGAAAATTCTTTCATTCAAAACTTATAATTTAAAACTTTTTGGCAATTACAAGTAACCATTACCAATTAGCCCTTATGAAAGTTGCCCCGTTCCGCTCAATTCACACACGAATCATGACCGCCACAACACTCTTGATTGTGGCGATTGTTGGTTCTGTAGTGTGGCTGTGGGCGAAGAACGAGAGACAACTTTACCGCGAACAGAAGCGGCGTGAAGTCCAGCAGCTAGCGATCGCTTTATCCAATACTTGGACGAACGAACTTGAAGATCAAAATTGGGGTCAGATTCGGCTTGGTTTCAATCTGCTACTGAAGCGCAACCCTGATTTTGTTTATATTCTAATCTCCGATGTGCGCTTGTCAAATCAAATCGTCGCCGCCAGCGAAAGCGAGCTTCAGGAACAGTATGTTCCCGATATTGTGCCTGTAACGGTGACGGACTCGGCGCTGGCAGTATATGACGATACCCGCGTTGTTGAGACATTCCTCCTCCGCGACATTACCTTTAACCGCGAGGTGCGGGCACGTCAGGGTGAAACTGCCATCGAAGTTGCCGCCGGGATTCGCAACTCTTCGGGGCAAAAAATCGGGACGTTGCGGATTGGAATGTCACTGCGGCAGGTGAATCAAGCCGTCGCAAACGCTGTCGAAAAAGCGCTGTTTGTGGGTGTTTTTGCCCTCTCCTTGGGTCTTTTCGGTGCCTACCTGTTGGCAACAGAACTCAGTAGTCCGGTGCGGCGGTTGCAAGTGAGTGCTGCCAAAATTGCTGCTGGCGATTTACATCATCGGGCTGAAATTTACCGCAAAGATGAAATCGGCGCTTTAGCGATCGCTTTCAATGACATGTCGGCGGCGCTACAAGGTTTATTTAGCCGACTACAAAAAACTATCGAGTCCTTTCATCGATTCGTCCCGGAGAAATTTCTCCTTGTAATTGCACCCGACGGCATCGAGAACATCCAAGTCGGCTTTGCCTCGACGCGCACGATTACGATCCTGTTTGCTGATATTCGGGGCTACACGGCAATGTCAGAACAAATGACGCCTTTAGAAACCTTTTCATTTTTAAATGACTACCTCGCCTGTATGGGACAAGTGATTGACAAGTCCGGCGGCTTCATTGACAAGTATATCGGTGACGCGATTATGGCGCTCTTCGATGATGAAGCCACAGACAACGCTCTGCACGCAGCGTTAGCAATGCGACAGCGACTTAAACTATTGAATGAAGAGCGATCGCGCCAAGGTTTGCCAATCATCGATATCGGTATTGGCATTCATCGAGGCGAAGTCGTCATGGGTACCGTTGGATTTAGCTCCCGTATCGAGTCTACCGTCGTTGGGGATGCCGTAAACGTAGCCGCTCGTGTCGAAAGCCTCACCAAAAACTACGACAGCACCATCCTCGTCACCAAGCCAATCGTTGAGGCACTGCGCCACCCCGACACTTTCCCCCTGCGCCTAGTCGATAAGTTTGTTCGGGTAAAAGGCAAGGAAGAGCTAGTAGCGATTTACGAACTTGATGCAGTGTAGCTCTATCTCACTCTCTTCTCCCCTAAAATACCCTCTTCTTTCTCTCTGCGCTCTCTGCGTCCTTGGCGGTTCGCTTTCTTCCAAATTAAAGAGAACCACTCAATATCCCCAGGAACGACTAAAAATTCTTAATACCTGCCCTATATCGACAATTCTGAGAATTTTGACCTGATAAGGCAGCACTACTGATTAAAAATTTTTAAATTGTATCAAATACACCAGTTTTTTAAACAAAGCTGTGGATAATCTACTCATATAAATCCTGCTTAATTACCTAGTATCTAGGAAAACTTTACCTGTCTCAAGCACCCTTTTGGAACAGGTGGAGAGACGCTGGGGACAAAATTCCAAATAATCAGCATTTCAACGGATTTATTTTCAGATTAATCCCTTTATAAGTCTTACCTACTAAAGTTTACAGCGATTCCTAAAAATATTGATCAAGAAAACGACTGCCTGGAAAATATAAGTTATAAGCAAGTCCCAGTTAATAAGTTAATCGTCAGCGCTTTCCTAAAACCCGGTTTGGCAAGTAACCATAAAGATAGACCTTTAAACTTAAAAATATTTCAAAAGAAAGGTTTCATTAGCTATAAGCAACTTCTGTAACAAAATCTACCGTTTCAATTTTAAAAAGCGCCTAACTTAGCAGAAAAAGCAGTATTTAACAGCCAGAGCAATAGCTGTGCAGTTACACGTGCAATTGCGCCAGATACAGGTACGCAAGGAGGAAAAGCCGTGACTAACGTAACCACCCCTACAGAAGCAATCAAGGCAACCAAGCCTACAGACAAACTAAACAAGATTGAAAAAGCCAAAGCTGCAAAACATCCCCTCTTGCTGAAGCAAGAACTGGAGCATTTTGCCCAAATTGGCTGGGAGGCGATGGACGAGTTTGAACGGAACCAAGGGCTGAAGTGGTTGGGTTTTTTCCATCGCACGGTGACACCCGGCAAGTTTATGATGCGAATGCGGATTCCCAACGGCATTTTGACCAGCACTCAGATGCGAGTATTGGCTGAAATCGTGCAACGCTACTGCACGGGTTCGGGATTTCAAAGCCAGGGAAACGCCGACATTACCACCCGGCAAAATTTCCAATTGCGGGGAATTCGGATTGAGGATATTCCAGAGATATTCAACCGTTTGTTAAAAGTCGGCCTGACTTGCATTCAATCGGGAATGGACAACGTTCGCAATATCACGGGTTCGCCAGTTGCAGGTATTGATGCGGCTGAATTGATTGATACACGGGGGATTGTCCGCAACCTTCAGGACATGATTACCAATAACGGTGAAGGCAATCTCGAACTCAGCAACTTACCTCGAAAATTTAACATTGCCGTTGCTGGAGGTCGAGACAACTCTGTTCATGCCGAAATCAACGACCTGGCTTTTATCCCAGCTTACAAAAATCACACCATTGGTTTTAATGTCATCGTCGGCGGCTACTTTGCGCCGAATCAGTATGTCGAAGCCATTCCCCTTGATGTTTGGATTCCTCCTGAAGAAGCTGTGCCTTTGAGTAAGGCAATGCTGGAGGTTTTCCGGGATAACGGCCCCCGTGAGAATCGCCTAAAATCCCGGATTATGTACCTGATTGAGGGTTGGGGCGTTGAAAAGTTTCGGGCGGAAGTCGAAAAACAACTGGGGCATTCGCTGGAATCGGCAGCCCAAAAAGATGAAATTGACTGGGACAAGCGCGACCATATTGGCGTTTATCCCCAAAAGCAACCGGGACTCAACTACGTCGGTTTGCACGTCCCTGTGGGTCGCTTGTATGCCCATGAAATGTTTGAACTTGCCCGAATGGCGGAAGTTTATGGCAGCGGGGAGATTCGGCTGACTGTTGAACAAAATTTGATTATCCCCAATATCCCCGACACGCGCTTAAGCCCCTTCTTAGAAGAACCACTACTTCAAGAACGGTTGTCTATCGATCCAGAAATCTTGAACCGGGGGCTGGTTTCTTGTACGGGTAGCGAGTTCTGCGGCTTTGCGCTGATTGAAACGAAAAACCGGGCGCTTGCCTTGATTCAGGAACTGAAGGAAGAGTTAATTCAACCGCATCCGGTTCGCATTCATTGGACAGGTTGCCCAAATTCCTGCGGTCAACCGCAAGTTGCAGATATTGGCTTCATCGGTACGAAGACACGCAAAGATGGTCAAACCGTAGAAGCGGTCGATATTTGGATGGGTGGCAAGGTCGGGAAAGATGCACACCTAGGCAAAGAGATTATGAAAAAGGTTCCTTGTGAGGATCTCAAGTCAGTGGTGCGAGACTTGCTGATCGAACACTTTGGGGCAATCCCCAAGCAGCCACAAGAAAAGCTTGACGCAGAGAAAGTTGCCGTTAGTCCTTAGTCATTTGCTAATTACGAATGACTAAGACCATGACCCATGACCCATGACCCATGACAAATGCCATGAGTGACTCAACAAAAACACTGTGCCCCTACTGTGGCGTTGGCTGTGGCTTAGAAGTTTCGCCGCCTGCGGCTGCAAATCGGGAGACCAATCGAGATAGTCAAGGAAATCCGATCTGGAAAGTGCGGGGCGATCGCTCTCATCCCTCCAGTCAAGGTATGGTATGTGTCAAAGGAGCGACGGTTACAGAATCGATCGATCAAAACCGTCTCCTCTACCCGATGATGCGCGACTCTCTGGATGAACCCTTCCGTCGCGCTTCCTGGGAAGAAGCCTTAGATGCAATTGTCAGTCGCATGGGTTCCATCCTGAACTCCACTGGCCCAGATGCCCTATGTCTCTATGGTTCGGGTCAGTTCCTCACGGAAGACTACTACCTTGCCCAAAAGCTTTTTAAAGGAATCTTAGGCACGAATAACTTTGATACTAACTCGCGCCTGTGTATGTCTTCCGCCACGGCGGCGTATTTTTACAGCCTGGGTTCGGATGGTCCGCCTTGTTGCTACGAAGATTTAGAACTCACCGACTGTGCGTTTATCATCGGTAGCAACACCGCAGAGTGTCACCCAATTATCTTCAATCGGCTGCGGAAACACCATAAACAGAACCATCACGTCAAAATGATTGTGGTCGATCCGCGTCGCACCACCACCGCCGAAGCCGCCGATTTGCATCTAGCCATTCGACCCGGTACGGATATCGATTTACTCAATGGCATCGCTCATTTGCTTCTACGATGGGGCAAGATGAATGTGGATTTCATTGAGGATTGCACCGCAGGCTTTTCTACCTACGCTGAGGTGATTCAACACTATCCACCGGAAGTGGTCGCCGAACGCTGCGGCATTTCTGTGGATGACTTGATAACTGTGGCCAAAATGTGGGCTGATTCTAAGCGAGTCCTCTCCATGTGGACGATGGGTTTGAACCAATCTTCCGAAGGGACTGCCAAAGTCTCCAGCTTGATCAACTTGCACCTGATCACGGGTCAAATTGGCAAACCCGGAAGCGGCCCTTTTTCCCTGACAGGTCAACCAAACGCGATGGGGGGGCGGGAAGTCGGGGGTTTGGCTCATTTGTTGCCCGGATATCGTTTGGTGAAGAATGACCAGCAGCGAACTGAAGTCGAGCAGTTTTGGAAGCTTCCCGCCGGAAAGATTTCGTCGGTTCCCGGTCGCAGCGCTTGGGAAATTATCACCGGACTAGAGACGGGAGAGGTAGAGTTTCTTTGGATTGCGGCGACGAACCCGGCGGTAAGTATGCCGGATCTGGAACGAACGAAAGCGGCGCTAAAGCGATCGCCTTTTACGGTCTATCAAGACGCCTACTATCCCACGGAAACTGCTGCCTTTGCTCACGTTCTACTCCCGGCGGCGCAGTGGGGGGAAAAAACTGGGACGATGACTAATTCGGAAAGAGTCGTCACCTTGTGTCCAGCTTTCCGCAAACCCCTAGGGGAGGCAAGGGCAGATTGGGAAATCTTTGCAGAAGTGGGTCGTCGCTTGGGATATCCCGAACAGTTTGCTTATACTCACTCATCAGAAATTTATGATGAATTTGTGCAGCTAACAAGCGATCGCCTCTGCGACCAAACCGGCATCTGTCACGAACGTCTGAAGAAAGAAGGCCCGATTCAATGGCCCGAACCGATTAAAAATGCAAAATTAAATACTAAAAAGGAACGGGGATCTTCCCTTAGCACCTCTAAAAGGCTTTACACCGACTTGCGCTTCTCGACACCGGATGGACGGGCGCGTTTTGTTGCCAAGCATTCGCGGGGACTCGCAGAACCCCCCGATCCAAACTTCCCCTTTGTGCTGACGACGGGCAGACTTTACGGGCACTGGCACACGCAAACTCGTACCGGACGGATTGCAAAAATCTCCCAAATGCATCCGCAACCGTTCATTGAGATTCATCCCCGCGATGCTGCGAAGTTGGCGATTCAGGAGAATGACTGGGTGGAAGTGCGAAGTCGTCGCGGAACTTCTCGATTCCCAGCCAAAGTCACTCAGACCATTTCTCCCGGTACGGTTTTTGTCCCCATTCACTGGGGCGATCTTTGGGCGGATGATGCTGAAGCGAATAGCGTGACACAATCCGCATCCTGTCCCGACTCTCTGCAACCCGAACTGAAAGCTTGCGCCGTGCAACTGGTGCCGATTAATGCCCATCTAATCTCTGAGGAGTATGTGCTTCCAGAGACTCCCGAAACGGAGACTCAACCGAAAGCTTTGTCCTCACCGCTGCGTGTTTGAAGCGATCGCAAAAGCTTTGGTTTTCTCTCCGCTTTCACGCCCAAATTTCTACCAAAAGCTTACTGTTCGGAACTAACCCGAACGCTATCCGCTTTTTCTCCAAGAACGCTCCACAAGCCTGCCTCTCCTAGCGCCGTTGGTGTCTGGGATTGCAGCTTTGCAAAAGTTGAACTATAAACAACCGGAATCAACCCGAAAATCATCGATACCACCGTAACCAGAAGCACCAGCTTCAATGGGTTAGAGGGTTCTTCTTGGGCTATCAATACTTCGGGGCGTTCTTGCGTTTTCATTACTAAAACCTTTTGATTAACTTCTGAAAATTTTCCATTTATTTAAATCTAACAAAAATTCTGTAGCTGAATATACAAAAACCTTCTTTTACAAAAGTTTAAAATAGCGTAAATTCAATTTTCCGAGTGGTAATGAATTTCAGCGAATACTGCACCTATCGGAAGGAGGAAATCTGATTTAGCAAGTTTGCAAAACCCGCTGAGGAATGCAACCACCAACCGTGTCTAGAGATGGTGCAATGTCAGGAAATGCTCACAGAGTCTTCACTAATTTTGCGAGAGATTCTGAGCCTCCGACCAAATAACGCGATCGCATTCTGAGAATAGAGAGCGTTATCAATTCAGCTCATTTATTTTTTTAAACCGTGACAATCTAATCGCTCAAAGACTATCCGCGAAATCTATTAATAGATTCTGACTTAGTAAAATGTGCAGATGTTAACCGGCAGCTTATAGAGCGTGTAACCAAAAAATACCGGAAGAAAAATAAGTCGAGAAATCTAGGCTGAGCGCGGCAGCTTTAATAAAAATTTTCGATAGCTCCCCCTTCATCAAAGGGGAGTTATTTGCTTTAAAAAAATTGCACAGTTATAAATCAGCAAATAATCAAGAATCATCACTGTATTACACATTTTGCATTCAACTCATGCAAAATTTGCAATAGGCAAGAAGGAATACTTCACAATACAGATACAATACCTAACAAGATAGAGATTTCAAAAGAAATCTGCCTTTTGTAGCAAATTCTACGAACTCAGACTATTCAGTTCATTAATCTAACAGAAGCGCTTATCGCTAAAAAAAACTAACGGTCAGCAGCTCGGCTCGATAAAGTGAGATTTTATGTTTGAACACTTTCAAGCAAAAAAAAAGCAAAAAGAAAAGCAAAAAAATAGACCTAAGCCCGTGGCAATTGCCTAATTACGTAAATTTTTTCTCCTTAGATTTATATTCACGATTGAATCTATAAAATTTACGCCAATCCTAAGACTAGCTCCGCGCTTTGATGCATACTTTACTTAACAAAAAGAGGTTCTGAAATGTCCGGATTATGGTCATTTAGCGGACGATACCGCATTTTACACCTGACCTGGTTTGCTTTCTTTTTAACCTTTGTCGTTTGGTTCAACTTCGCCCCTTTTGCCACAGCGGTGAAAGCAGATTTAGGTTTAAATGAAGCCCAACTCAGAACTCTTGCCATCTGTAACGTTGCGCTCACCGTCCCGGCTCGGATTATTGTCGGCATGATTTTGGATCGCTTTGGTCCTCGCATCACCTATTCATGCCTTTTGATTTATGCGGCGATTCCTTGTCTGCTGTTTGCCTTTGCACAGAATTTTTCCCAATTAGTTTTAAGCCGCTTAGCGCTGAGCATCGTCGGGTGTGGATTTGTTATTGGCATTCGGATGGTGGCGGAATGGTTTCCTCCGAAAGAAATTGGTTTAGCAGAAGGTATTTATGGCGGGTGGGGCAACTTTGGCTCAGCGGGTGCAGCGTTTACCCTCCCGACAATTGCCACAGCCGCTGCCTTTTTCGGGGCAGGTCAAGTTAACTGGCGGTTTGCGATCGCGCTCACCGGAATTGTTGCCGCTATCTACGGGGTCGTTTATTACTTCAACGTCCAAGATACCCCTCCTGGCAAGGTTTACGAGCGTCCCCAAAGCAGTGCCGGAATGGAAGTGACGACCCAGAAAGACTTCTGGTTTCTGCTGCTATCAAACATTCCCTTAGTCGGCGTTTTGGGTCTAATTGCTTGGCGCTTAAATCAAGTCAAATTCCTTAATGTCACTCAATTGTACGTAACCTGGTTTCTGCTGCTGTGTTTGTATGCATTCCAAGCTTATAACTGTTGGAAAGCAAATAAAGGCTTGATGACTGGTAAAAAGCGATACGCCTCAGAAGATCGCTATCAATTTGGTCAAGTTGCCAATTTAGAAATCGCTTATCTTGCCTGTTTTGGCTCAGAGCTAGCCGTTGTTTCCATGCTTCCAACATTTTTTCAAAGAGGCTTTGGATTGACAGAGGCGCTAGCCGCAGGAGTTGCCGGAACTTATGCCTTTATGAACTTAGCGGCTCGTCCCGGAGGCGGCTTAATTTCTGACAAGATTGGCAGCCGGAAATGGACGCTGGCGGCAACACTTGCTGGTATGGGAGTCGGCTATCTCGTGTTTAGCTCTCTGGGTGGAAATGTCCCCCTGTTTGGGGTAGTGATTATGACTATGATTGCTTCCTTCTTTGTCATGGCAGCAGAAGGTGCGACCTTTGCCATCGTTCCCCTGATTAAGCGGCGCGTAACGGGTCAGGTTGCTGGGAACGTGGGTGCTTATGGCAACGTAGGAGCGGTCATTTTCCTCACCGTCTATAGCTTTTTACCTCAGGATGCTGCGGGCGATCGCATCTTTTTCCAGATGCTGGGAATTGTTGGTTTAATTTCAGCTAGTCTTTGTGCCTTTCTTCTCAAAGAACCGGAAGGCTCTCATGAAGGTGAAGAAGTCGGAATAACATCATCAAAAACTCCCGTTTTCTCGCACGAACGCGAACAAAATTAATCTTGGCATAAGTGCTAATGGCAATAGATAAGGTGTTAAAAGTTATACCAACTTAGGTTTAAAAACTGCCTTTTCCTAAAGCCAACCGAGTAGGGGTGAGATTGAAACTCACCCCTATATTTTTATGGCGTGTCGAGCGGATTTAGCGATATGCTTGGCTACTTATACTTCCTTACCAATTTAGATAGATTTTTAATATCCTCGCTCGAGAAAGTTGTTTTGAATACATATAGACGGGTGATTTGAGATTAAGTTAACCTTGCTTTCCTACTCACACTGCTAGTGATTTTGAAGGGATTTTATGTCGTCTCCCGACCAAACAACCGCCAGCAACGAGCATAACGTATATGCTGATACATTACCAAACGATTCCAACAGTGCAGACGAACTGACCTATCAGCAAATTATTCTCTGTTCAGCAGTCATTGGAATTGCTGGAGGATTAGTTGCAACGGTTTATTATTATCTGCTGGAAGGAAGCCTGCATTTTGTTTGGCACACGCTTCCTGATGTTTTGAATCCTTACTTTCCCAGCGGATTTCCCTCCTGGAATTATGTGTGGATCGCTACCACAATTGGGGGATTTTTTGTTGGTCTCACACTGCACTTCATGGGTCTTCCCGGTGAAGTTTCTCTAGTTGTTGATAAGGTACACGATCCAGGGCGAATTTCTCTACGCCAAACTCCGGCAATGATTGTCGCCTCCCTATTCTCGATTACAGCCGGTGGCAGTGCTGGACCTGAAGCCCCGCTGGTACAAATTAATGGCAGTTTTGGCGGCTGGCTGGGTCAAAAGCTCAATCTGAGCCTGACGACAACCCGCGTGCTGACTTTCTGCGGCATGAGTGCGGCACTGGGTGCCTTCTTTGGTGCGCCTCTGGGTGGCGCACTCTTCGCTCTAGAAATTCCCCATCGTCGGGGATTGGAATACTACGAAGCGCTCATTCCTGCGGTGCTTTCGGCAATCTTAAGCTTTTTTGTGTTTCGATTTAACACGGGGTTGACGATTGGGGGGATGTATCACTTTGTCACACCTCCTAAGCTTTCCTTGATGAATTTGGGTCAAGGCGCACTGCTGGGGGCGCTAGGGGCGCTGATTGCGATAATCTTTATCGTTCTGTTCCGGAGTATTGGGTACTTGACTCAATACATCGAACACCACACGATTGCGCTGGCTACTTTGGGAGGGTTCGCGATTGGGTTGATTGCTTTAGTGTTTCCTCAAACCCTATTTTTTGGCGAAAAGGAAATTCATACGATTGTCGAAACAGGTTCGACGTTTGGGGTGACAATGTTGCTAGCGATCGCGTTCGCGAAGATGCTAGCAGTTAGTTTCACTCTCCACTCCGGTTTCCGGGGAGGCTTCATCTTTCCGCTGTTTTACATTGGTGCAGCAGTTGGCTTGGCGATTTCTCTGGCTTTTCCACAAATCCACCCGACAATCGGTATGATTTGCATGATGGCGGCAGTCAACGTGGCGGTGACAAAAACACCGATTAGTTCCACTGTAATTCTCAGCGTGCTTTCAGACACGGCGATGGTGCCGGTTCTGGTGATTGCCAGTTTTGTCAGTTTCCTGTTGACCACCCAAGTCTCGTTGATTCAAACACAGCGATCGCGCACACCGACCGGGTTGCAAAACACCAGCCCGATGCCTCTATATGCTGCTGCTAGTGACTTTCCACAGACCAGTCCTTAAATTCTGCCGATATTGAAAACTTTTCACGATTGTGGTAGTGCTCCTAGTAGTCGCAGTTTATGCCTTTAGGAGCTTTTTATTTGGAGAAGTTATTTATCAAAATTTTTATTGTTTTTAATGGATTAATTACCCAGAAAATTAATGAAGTCTGACAAATCTACAGATAATTTCTTTCAATTTGAAGCCGATTTTGTAGAGTCCTTGCGTTGCATTCCGATGCAGGTGCGGATGAAATTAGACACTTGCGGCGTCAAACTAAAATTGCCTCACTGGCACCAATTTAGCCAAGCAGAACGGCAGACTCTGGTAGAGATGCCCTGTACCACAACAGATGAAGCCCAAGCCTACCGGCAATTCCTGCACCAATTAGTTGTAGAACACACAGGCGTCCCTCCCAGTGAGCTGCCGATAGAACCTCACCCAGACTGGATAGATGCCACAAAAGTACCCGCGAATATTCAGGAAAAGGCAGCAGAATTTGGCGCAATCCTGACACCCCAACAATGGGCAGCACTCACTCCCGCCCAGCGCTTTGCCCTCATCAAACTCAGCCGCCCCAGTCACGAAAACCAGAACTTTTTACCCGCACTCCAAGAATTTAACTTAATCTGAGCTATCAAGAAATGTGAAAAAAATAGCTACTTACCTTGCTGCGGCATACTTATTAGGTTACAAACGATGCTGGCAGTGCTAGAGAAAGCGTTTGTGCCCGTGTCCCATCGCGCTCATCATCCATCTGCCGGTCAACTTAAGAGGACATATCCAGGATGCCTTTCACCGCTAGCGTTATTTCATGCCAGGAGTGGGGTGCTAGACCCCCTAAAAAGTGGTCAGATGAAACCACGCCCAAATATGTCGTCATTCACCACACCGATACGCCCAATCCCCCCAGCCATATCTCGAAAGGAACTGTGGATGGAGCGAAAAGATTTGCCAAAAGTGTCCAGAATACCCACATGGATGTTTTCGGCTGGTGGGATTCTGGTCACAATTTTTTGAATACAACGGACGGCGTTCTCCTAGAAGGAAGAAATGGCACATTAGCAAAAATTAAACGAGGTTTGTGTATTCGCTCGTCTCATGCTGGCAGTGCTTTAGGGAATGAATCGCCAGGAATTGAGAATGAAGGCAGATTCATGACCCATCAGATGGGTGAAAAACAATGGAATAGTTTAGTCGATTTATGCGTTTCGATTTGCAGCTCTTGCAAGATTTCTCCTGACAATATCAAAGGGCATCGAGACTTTTCTGCCACTGCTTGTCCTGGTGATTGGCTATACGCTCAACTACCGCGTTTGCGTCAAGCCGTTCGTCAAAAGTTGAGTACAATCGGTGTGCCGACAGATGATGGTTCCTTAAGAGTTGGGTCGCAAGGAGAAAAAGTCAAACAATTGCAGCAGTTGTTGAAAGACAAAGGCTTTAACCCTGGCCCCATTGATGGCAGTTTTGGTACGGGCACAGAAGCGGCTGTGATTGCTTTTCAGAAATCCCAAGGGTTAAAGGCGGACGGAATTGCGGGAACAACGACTTGGAATGCGCTGACTAACCCCACACAAGTGCCTCCAATAAATCTGGTAAATATGTGCAAATACTACCAAGGGTTGCCTCATCAAGATGATGCGATGGAGTGGCTTCAGACGCAGATTCCGAAAGCAACCTTAGATGAGTTTGGGAAAAGATGGCGTAAGACAACCTAAAAATTGGGAAGACAAGTCAGGGGTTAGGAAAACAAACAATTCAGAATTTTCTCTTCCTCCTGGCTTTTATCTGCTTCGATAGTCATTTTTGCGGTAGTTATCAAATTCTCTGTTTTTTTCTTGGATCGCCCTGTGCAAATTGGAGCAGTTCATTGCTTCCCGAATCAAATAGGACGGCTATCGGATGATTTAGATGATTCGAGAGTCAGGGTTTGATAACATTTAAGGAATAAGTTGACAAACGGCTTACCGCTAGCTTCATCTGTTGTTGCCTCCGGCTTGGTTGCCTGAGAATGACTTTTGGCTTGGCATAAGCGCATGAAAAGTCGATGCCCCCTCATGAAGATTAAACGCGCTCGAAAACATAACCCCGAAAAAATTTGGTCGAAAGAGTGGGATGACCTACTTCGGGGTGCCGCCGGTGGGTTTTTATTTGGAATTCCGCTACTGTACACGATGGAAGTCTGGTGGATTGGGTCGTTCACGGAACCGCCGGTGATACTAGCTGCGATCGCTGCCACGTTTGTTGTTGTTTTTTTGCTCAATCGCACGGAAGGCTTTCGCAAATATAAGGGCATTCGACCGGGTGAAGCCGTAATGGATACCCTTGAAGCGATGGCTATCGGCATCGTCTGCGCGACTTGTCTCCTAATTTTATTGCGCGAAATCACCTTAGATACATCTTTGGGTGAAGCGTTAGGAAAAGTAATCTTCGAGAGTATGCCGTTTTCTTTGGGGGTGGCGCTAGCACGTTCTTTTTTAAGTGGCGATCGCTATCAATCTCCCAACAGCGATGAAAATTCTCCACAACCAGACAAAACCCGTCTCAATGGAACCTTGGCAGATATTGGGGGTACTTTGATTGGTGCAACGATTATCGCCTTTAACATCGCACCGACTGACGAAGTCCCCATGCTAGTTGCTGCTTCTTCCCCCCCGTGGCTGATTGCGATTATTGTCGCCTCACTGTTAATTTCCTACGGGATTGTCTTTCAGGCTGGCTTTACTAATCAACAACAACGGATACAACAGCAAGGGATTTTCCAGCGTCCCTTAAGCGAAACCGTTTGCTCCTATTTAGTGTCGCTTTTAGCAGCCACATTTATGTTGTGGTTTTTCCATCAGCTGAGCTTTGACGATCCGTGGCAAATGTGGTTGAGCTATACATTGATACTAGGACTCCCAGCCACTGTCGGTGGCGCAGCAGGAAGGTTGCTAGCATGAGCCAAACAAATCAAGATAGCAATTCATCCCAACAGCAACGACCGCCGCGATCGCTTGCGGAATGGGTTTCTTTTGCGATCGCTACGTGCATTGTGGCGCTACTGGTGGGATTGGTGCTGTATGACTGGGCAACCCAGAAAAATCAACCCCCGATTCTATCAGTCAACGCTAAAGAAGGAGAGATGCGTCAAAGCCAAGCGCAATTCTACATCCCTTTTGAAGTAACTAATATCGGTGGAGAAACTGCTGAATCAGTCCAGATTATTGCCGAGTTGCGCGTTAATGGGGAAGTTGAGGAAACTGGCGAACAACAAATTGACTTTCTCTCTGGTGGCGAAAAGGAGGAAGGCGCATTTATCTTTAGCCGCAATCCCCGCGATGGCGAGTTAGTCGTGCGAGTCTCTAGCTACAAGTTACCTTAACTTTTTTATAACTGCTCATTTCCTGACTCGCGGTAATTATTGGAAACGATGCAATGGTTAATAACAAACTTGTCGCAGCGAATACTCAATTTGCCTTTAAACTATTTAGGCAACTTACAAAACAGGAGCCTGACAAAAACATTTTTGTTTCTCCAGCAAGCATAGCGATCGCTCTCTCGATGACCTACAACGGAAGTGTGGGACAGACGCAAGCGGGAATGGCGATCGCGTTGGGATTGCAAGAAATGAGCTTGCCACAAGTCAACGAAGCTAACTCACAGTTGAGACAAGCTCTGGAAAATCTGGATAACGAGGTGGAGTTAGCGATCGCTAACTCGCTTTGGGCGCAGCAAGATATTCAGTTTAATCAGGATTTTTTACAGCGAATCCAGGAATTTTACGATGCAAAAGTAACCAACCTGGACTTTAGCAACTCCGATGCTTTGACAACCATTAACAACTGGGTGAATGAAAATACCCACGGCAAAATTAAGACAATTCTCAGCCAGCTCAGCCCCCTGGCAATTCTAATCCTAATTAACGCTATCTATTTTAAAGGTATTTGGACTAGTCCTTTCGACAAAGAAGATACGCACGATCGAGTTTTTACCCAACTCGATGGAACGCAGAAACAGCACCCGATGATGTCTCAGTACGAAACATACCGCTATTATCAGGGTGATAACTTTCAAGCGGTTAGTTTACCCTACGGTACTGGACGGGTGAGTATGTACATCTTCCTCCCAGATGCAGGCTCCAGCCTGGAAGCATTCCACAAAAACCTGAATGTTGTGAACTGGGATAGATGGATGAAGCAGTTCCACCAGATGAAAGGAAGAGTCGTTCTACCCCGCTTTCAGATGGAGTATAAAGTGGATCTTAAAGAGGCTCTCATCGCTTTGGGTATGGAAGCTGCTTTTATGGGAGGTTTCCAGCAGATGTGCGCTGGCAACCTAGCCATTTCCAAAGTCATCCATAAAACCTTTCTCGAAGTTAACGAAGAGGGAAGCGAAGCCGCCGCCGCCACAGTTGTGGAGCTAGTAAGAAGCTTTTCCAGTGAACCTACCTTTACAATAATTGTTGATCGCCCCTTCTTCTGTTGCATTCGAGATAATCAAACTGGCTCCATACTATTTATGGGTTCGATTATGGAGCTATCTCCAACATCTAATTAATTCACTAGGAGTTAGGAAAATGACTGGAAAGAAAATTTTGATGCTTATCGGTGACTTTGTTGAAGACTACGAAGTAATGGTGCCTTTCCAGGCATTACAAATGGTTGGGCATACTGTCCATGCAATTTGCCCTGATAAGAAAGCTGGAGATAAGGTGCGAACCGCAGTCCATGACTTTGAAGGCGACCAAACTTATAGTGAAAAACCCGGTCACAACTTTACCTTAAACGCCACCTTTGATGAAGTGGAAGCGACAGAATACGACGCCTTAGTGGTTCCTGGTGGACGTGCGCCAGAATATATCCGTTTGAACCAGAAAGTATTAGAAATCACGCGCCACTTTGCCGAAGCAAATAAGCCGATTGCCGCAATTTGTCACGGGTTGCAAGTTTTGGTAGCAGCGGGAGTGCTAGAAGGCAGAAGTTGCACGGCTTACCCCGCTTGTGGCCCAGATGTTAACCGGGCAGGTGGACTTTACGTGCATATTCCGCCAGACGAGGCAATGGTTGACGGTAACTTAGTAACAGCACCTGCATGGCCTGCTCATCCTAACTGGTTGGCAGAATTTTTGAAATTGTTAGGAACGAAGATTGAGCATCAAGAAATGGTTGCGGTTTGACAATCTCAATCCTATCGAAGTTAGATAATTTACTTGTCTTAGCGCTACCTAAGCTTGCAATTCGGTCTTTCCTTCCTTTTGAAGCTACCGTGTACACACATCTCGTACAGGATGCGAAACGCTCTCCGATCCCCCTAAATTCCCCTTTTCAAGGGGGACTTTGATTGGATTTCCTCCTTTTTAAGGGGGGTTGGGGGCATCTCTTTGGATGGAACATCACTATCGAGAAGTATTGGATTAGAAACCTAGTTTCTCAGTCAAAAACCTTCTTTTTTACTTTTTTAAAAACTACTGATTCGATTGTTCTGTTGTCTGGGTATTCAGCTTATCTATTCGATTACGCAAACGTTCCAGCTCTAATCTATAGGTTTCTAATTGACTCGTCGGAACTGCTAATCCTTCTTGAGTAACTCGATTTGCCGCAGGATTATTAATGAGTTGTTCGACTTGATTTAAGCAGGTATTTAAACCAGCGGCAAATTCATACCGAGTTACAGGTTGATTGCCTTGAAAAGTGCGATCGCTATTTCCAATTAGACATCCATAACGCTCTGTTGGAGATGGTATTTGAGAATTTTGATTATTGGGAATCGCTTCCTGTGCAACTGCACTGTTTGCTATCAGCAAAGCCATTCCCAAAACAACTGGGCTATCTAAAAGTATATTTTTAGAAAATTTCGGCATTTTTAATCCCTTCCACTTAGCTTGCAAGAATGTAACTTTAAGCCTGCTGAAATTCAGACTTTTTACATATATCTTATCTTAATAAAAAACAACTAACTATGTGTAGATGGCTGCTGCGGAAGTGCCAGGATTGACTTACTTCTAATTACAGATAACAGGTTCCGACTTTAGACGTTATCCCAGTAACAGGCAAAGCACTAGGTATAAAAATTTATACTATTTCAGGAGAACGCTGAATGAATTTACCAGGAACCTCTGTCTCGGTTTGGCTCGACGCTATAGAAGGGACAAAATACCCGCAATTGACCAGTGATATTACCGTCGATGTTGCCATTGTAGGCGGCGGCATTACTGGCTTAACCGCCGCGTTGCTATTGAAACGGGCTGGATTAAGGGTTGCTGTGATTGAGGCATCGCAGATTGGCAACGGTGTCACCGGCTATACCACTGCCCACCTCACCGAAGCTGCGGACGAACGCTACCAAGACCTGATTTCCTCCTTGGGTGACACGGAGGCGAAGCTGGTAGCAGAATCGAGCCGTGCGGCGATTGAACGCATTGCGAAGTTTGTGGCAGAAGAGAAGATTGATTGTGATTTTCAGCGAGTGCCGGGATATCTTTACACTGAAAAATCCCAGGATGCGTCCGAAATTGAGTCAGAGGCGGAAGCTGCTAGCAAGTTGGTGATTCCAGCTGCTTTGACAAAGGACGTGCCCTTGCCATTTCCGGTAGAAGCGGCGGTGATGTTCCCCAATCAAGCGCAGTTCAACCCGATTCCCTATCTCCAAGGACTTGCAAAGGCGATTGATGGCGGTGGCAGTTTTATTTTTGAGCAGTCATCTGTTGTTGATATCACCGGAGACAAGCCGAGTCGAGTTTCTACCGAACAGGGGACGGTAACGGCTCTAGATGTGATTATTGCTACTCATACGCCAATTCATAATCTGAACAGCCTCCCCGACTTGTATGTAATGACCACGAAAATTGCTCCGTATCGCTCTTATGTCATCGGAGTGAGATTGCGATCGCCATTACCGCAAGGACTGTTTTGGGACACCGAGGAACCGTATCACTATACCCGTAGCTACAAAGACCTGCTGATTGTGGGTGGTGAAGACCACAAGACGGGCGATGATGTGGATAATCAGGCGTGTTTCGAGCGATTGGAAGCGTATGTGCGCGATCGCTTTGATGTGCAATCAATCGATTATCGCTGGTCAGCTCAATTGTACGAGCCAGTCGATGGTCTACCCTATATTGGCAAAACCGCAGCTCATTCTAATATCTACGTTGCTACCGGCTATTCTGGCAACGGCATGACCTTCGGCACGGTTGGCGGGATACTGACAAGCGACTTGATTCTGGGACGGACGAATCCCTGGACTGAACTTTACAATCCGAATCGGGCGAATATTGTAGCCAGCGCCCAGCGATTTGTGACCGAGAATCTAGACGTTGCCAAGCACTTTGTAGTTGATCGACTTTTCAAGTCGGAAGGCAATGAACCCTCTGATGTGTTACCAGGTGAAGGCAAGATTCTGGAAATCGACGGGAAGAAATATGCCGTCTACCGCGACGAAACAGATTATCTCTGCTCGCTTTCTCCAGTGTGTACTCACGCTGGATGCATTGTTGATTGGAACAACGCCGAAAAAACTTGGGATTGCCCTTGCCACGGTGGACGTTTCAGCCCTACGGGTGAGGTACTAAATGGCCCGCCGATTACCGATTTAGATCAAAAAGAATTGCCCAGTCAAGTTACAACTAAAAGTTAATTTCATAGCTGTCCTTATCCCCCTCCAGATTGATTAAGTCAATCTGGGGGACTGTTAGCGTGTGGGTGAATAGAAACAAGAAATCCTTCTCAGGATTTCCATTTTTTTAGACACGGTTTAAGGACAAACTTATGCAAGCAGAGCAACAGCTACAACCACCACAACATCAAGACCAGCAACCTGGTATTGAATCAGAAATGACGCCTAGACCCAAGGCGGATGATAGTAAATATCAAGGTAGTAACAAATTACGCGATAAAGTAGCACTGATTACCGGCGGTGATAGCGGCATTGGTCGCGCAGTTTCCATCTTCTTTGCCAAAGAAGGTGCTGATGTGGCAATCGTGTATCTGAACGAACACGATGACGCTCAAGAAACTAAACGGCTAGTGGAAGAACAAGGGCGTAAGTGTCTGACGATTCCTGGTGACATTGGTGACGAAAAATTTTGTCAGCAAGCCGTCGAAAATACGGTTAAAGAGTTGGGGAAACTCGATGTTCTCGTTAACAACGCTGCCGAACAGCATCCTCAAGAAAGTATCGAAGACATCACTGCCGAACAGCTTGAGCGCACGTTCCGGACTAACATTTTCTCGATGTTTTTCTTGACGAAAGCTGCACTCAAGCACCTAAAAGAAGGCAGCGCGATTATTAACACCACTTCGGTGACAGCTTATAAAGGGAATCAGCAGCTGCTCGATTATTCGTCTACTAAAGGGGCAATTGTTGCCTTTACGCGATCGCTCTCGAAGTCTTTGGTTGAAAAGGGAATTCGCGTCAATGGCGTGGCACCAGGCCCCATCTGGACTCCACTCATTCCCGCCACTTTCCCAGAGGATAAAGTTGCCTCTTTTGGTAAACAAGTGCCGATGCAACGAGCTGGACAGCCAGAAGAAGTTGCGCCTAGTTACGTCTTTTTGGCGTCAGACGACTCTTCTTATATGTCCGGTCAGATTTTGCATCCCAATGGTGGCGATGTTGTCAACGCTTAGTGTGGAGACCAATTCACTATTCTGATATCACATTTGCGATCACTCTTAAAAAGGAAGGCGAGAGACGTATTTGTGGTAGACATAAAGTGAAGTGGTGGTATGAGATGAATCCCCATTTTTCTTGAAAGTAACAGAAACCCGTTTTCCAATAAGAAAACGGGTTTCTGGATTTTTCGTATTCATGAATCATTTACGACTGATATAGATTCTGGGAGTTAGTGATCGCATCGGGGTATTGCATATTGCCCGATTTTTTTGATTAACTCAGGGAAATAAAAAAACTCCCACCACGTAAGTGGCGGAAGTGCAAACGTCAGTTAAGTGTTAGGAGGTATGGTGTAGAGATTGAACGTGCTTCCGATTACTTCGTCGAAGCTGCCATTTGTTGCTGAATTTTGCTCTTAGCAGCTTTGAATTCGCTAGACATTTGCTCTTTTTGCTCGGTGCTGCAATTATTATCGATGGCTGCAAACATCGTGCTTTCTTCCTGACGGATATGATCGCCAACCGCATCCATCAACTGCTTAATTTTTGATTTGAATTGATCTTTGGAAGAAGCAGGGTTGATCGCTTTAATTTCATCCAACATCCGCTTCATTTCGGCTTGCTCATCGTACAGCTCTTGAGTATTGTCGTCCCCGTAGAAAGAGCGAACTCTGGGATAAACGATTTCTTCTTCGGCTTGAGCGTGTGCCAATAAATCTTTGTAGAGCTGCCCAAAATACTCTTGGAGTTTTTGAGGATCGTCAGTAGCCCCAATTTCTGTAAAGATGGTGTTGGTCTTATTGTGATCCAGGCGGATGAGCGTCTGGATGTTCATGTCTTGCTTATCGGTGTTTTGGGTGACGGCGCTACCAAACACACCAGACAAGGCTGCAACAGCGTCTTGAACTCGTGCCCACAGTCCTTGATCTGCGTCTTTTCCAGTCAGTTCGCGGACACCCACGAGTTCTAGCAGTCCTTTGAGTTGTTCCTGGTGAGCGCGGTTCTCAAAGTTAACAGCATTTAAAGGTCCAATCGCCAGTTCAATATCAGCACCCACGACTTGAGCAGCTTTGTGAACTACGATACCGCTCATCGCCTGAGCGTGCTTCAGGAGTTCGTGTTGAACTAATTTCTGGTAGAGAGACAGCTTATCACCAGACATTAATTCTTGGGTCTTCTTAACAAATTCCTGAACTGTCTCGTGAGGTTCAGAGGGAACGCCGTACTGAACAATTACCGTTTCTAGAACGCCCAAGTTTTTCTGGTCGTCCTGGAGCATATTCTGCAAGCGATCGCGTACATCTTGATCGGGAGAGCTACCAATCAGGGTTTGCTCGTTAGAGATGATTAAATTTTGCGTCGCTTTCATGTCTGCCAATTTTTGAGCGATCGCTATACGCTTTGTATCGTCAAGTGTTGATACCATTTTTGTCTCTTCTTTGAAATATTATGGGGGTTGAATCTTTCTTAAGAATCTCATAAGGTCTTAAGGCAATTCATCTTTCCCTCGACTGAATCCAAAAGTATGGTTTATTGATCGACTAAATACTTTTAACTTATATTTTTTTGTTTAAAAATAAAGTTATTTTAACTTCTACTTTTGGCAGGTGCAAAAGTTACTAATTTTAGATATCTTCTCCTGAGTTTATCAAAGCAAGTTTCAAGAAAAAAATAGCTGTAAATGAGCCGTAAAAGCAAGATTCCCAACTTCTTTAAGAAGTAGATAATCTAAAACGCTAGTATCTTACGCCTAAAATAGGATGACCATAGTTGACTGGCAGATTGAAAGCCTTTGCACTGGCAGTATTTCAGTCAGTTTTAACTAAATTTAGCTCCTAGCCCGTTCGCGTTAGCGTTCCCGAAGGGTAGGGTAGTTTAGTTCAGAGCTTAAGCCAGTGCCATTAGACCATCCTTTATTTATTCCATAGAAACCGCGAAATTACGGACTCTCAAAAGATTAGCCACTTAAAAGATTAAATCTAGGAGACTCACTTACGACACTCTCCTAGATTTAATTTCTTTATTATCCCGATGGGAATTAGCGATCGCGTTGATTAACTATAGAGAGGGTACCTTCCAATCCTCCCCACACATTTAATCCTGTTCGCTCACACTACTACTTGCTAGAAGCTGCTAACTGGTCTTGTAGCTGGCTCTTAACGGATTTGAACTCGGTTGCCATTTGTTGTTGCTGTTCGCTGCTGAAGTTATCGCGCAGCTTAGCCAACATCTCGTTCTCTTCCTGATTAATGTGATGGTTGGTAGCGTCTCTTAGCTGACGAACCTTCGCTTTAAACTCAGAAGAAGAAGGACTCATCGCCTTAATTTCGTCCAGCATCCGAGCTTGCTCAGCTTGCTCGTTATATAGATCCTGCGTGTCCTGATAATAAGAACGTACTGCTGGATAAACAACTTGCTCTTCGGCTTTAGCGTGAGCCATCAAATCCTTGTAAAGCTGACCGAAGTATTCTTGGATCTTTTGAGCATCGTTAGAATTCTCAATTTCCATAAACAAGGTTTTCGCCTTGCTATGATCCATGCGGAGAATTTCACCGATAGTCATATCGGAGCGATCGGAGGTTTGGGTGACAGCACTACCAAATACCCCTGATAATGCGGCAACGGCGTCTTGAACCCGTCCCCACAGTCCTTGATCGGCTTCTTGTCCGGTTAGTTCGCGAACACCCAGAATTTCCAAAATACCTTTCAGTTGCTCCTGGTGAGCGCGGTTCTCAAAGTTAACAGTATTTAAAGGAGTAATGGCAGCTTCAACGTCAGCGCCAACTACTTGAGCTGCTTTGTGAATCAGTAGACCAGTCATTGTTTGCTTGTGCTTAAGCAATTCATGCTGAGATACTTTTTCAAACAAAGTGAGTTCAGAACCTTGCATAAGTTTCTGAACTTCATCAATCATCTTGGTTGTTGTTTCCTTCGGTTCGGATTTAACACCGTACTGAATAATTACAGTGTCGAGAACGCCAAGATTTTTCTGATCGTCATCGAGCATATCTTGTATGCGCTTGCGAAGATCATCATCGGCGAGTGCAGAGATGAACTTTTGCTCGTTAGCAATTAGCAAGTTTTGCAGCGCTTTCATGTCTGCCAACTTCATGCCAATCGCCATGCGCTTGGTGTCATCTAGTGTCGTTACCATTCTCTTGTTCTCCACTGAATAGTCAATAATCACAGGATCGGAATCTACTTAGAAGATAGTCATCTTGGTTAAATAGATTCATCTCTCTTTTGACTGATCCCCCTGATTGACCCTGGTAAAGAACGCCAAATTATTATTGGCTCTATCCAAAGATAGAAAGGTTGCAATATTTCAAAATTTTGTTTTTAGGTTTGTGAAATTTATTATTCTTCCGATTAGATGTCATCTACCATAAATCAGATTTAGAAACTTTAAATAGCTTGAATCTACATCCTGAGGAATCACCCTGTTTAGGTGATAAAAAATAGGTTTTTGCGACTATCTTAAGAATGAAATGTTTTTATTTAGTTTGTGTATATCCGATCACTTTGTCACCATTCCACCATCAGGCAGATACACTTCTTAATACAGGTCGCTAGATTGACTCAATAACAGACTCAATTAAGACAATCGCAGGAGACACGGAGTGACGACTAATAAGGATGCTTCCCTGGGACAGCAGGCACTTAATAAAGCAGCAGAAATAGGATTATCTAGCCAACTCGATGAAGTAGAACAATTAGAGGTAGATGTCCAGAGCGATCCACTGAAAATGGTTCAGGGACAGGTGGATTCAGTCACCGTTGAAGGCGAAGGTTTGGTGATGAACAAAGACCTCCGCATGGAGGAAATGAAAATGGAAATGCGTGGCATCTCCATCAATCCCCTCAGCGCTGCTTTTGGCAAAATTGAATTAACCAAACCCACTGACGCAACTACTCACGTTGTCTTGACGGAAGCAGACATCAACCGGGCATTCAACTCGGAATTTGTCGGTAGTAAGATGCAAAGTATGCAGGTATCAGTTAATGGACAACCGACGACTATTGATACTCAAAAGGTAGATTTTCGCCTACCTGGTGAAAACAAAGTTGCATTGAGTGCCGATGTGCTGCTGCGCGAGACCGGAGAAACCAAGCAAATTGCCTTTACAGCAGTGCCCCGCGTTGGTGCAAACGGGCAGAAGGTCAATTTGGAAGACGTTGAGTATACCGAAGGCAAGGAACTCTCCCCAGAACTGACGGCGGCGCTATTGGAAAAATCGAGCGAACTGTTGAACCTGAGCAACTTCGATTTGCAAGGAATGTCGCTTCGCATCAAACAATTAAATTTAGAATCGGGAAAAATGACGCTTTTGGCGGAAGCGCATGTGGAGCAAATTCCTTCAGGCTAGTGATGAACTGTTTGCGGTTCGCTGTTCGCAGTTAATTGAGGGGTTACGATCGGCAACCCAAAGTTAATAGCCAACAGCGATCGCCTGCTTCCACTCGTCTAACTCCTAGAATCCATAGAGAAGAACATGACACAAACTCCCAATATCCCGCCGCTGATTGAAAGTGATGAGACCGACTATCAAGATAGTGGGGTGACAAGTACAGTTGCGATCGCAGGACATCCTCTGCATCCACTGATCGTCACCTTTCCCATTGCTTTTTTGACCACGCCAGCAGCAGCCGATCTCGCCTACTGGTGGACAAAGGATCTCTTCTGGGCACAAGTCTCTATCTGGCTAATTGGCATTGGCTTGGCAAGTGGCGTGATTGCAGCCCTGACTGGCATGATGGACTTCTTGAAAATTGACCGAGTCCGCAAGCGCAGCGCTGGCTGGGCACACATGGTACTGAATGTCGCCGCCCTAGGGCTGACAATTGCCAACTTGGCACTGCGTTGGGGCAACACCTCAGGAGCCATATTGCCTACGGGACTTACAATCTCAATTATTGTGGCAACCCTTCTCGGTTTTTCGGGTTGGTACGGAGCCGAGCTAGTCTATCGGCATAAAGTTGCTGTGATTGGCTACGGCGATTCAAATAGATAGAAAAAATAAGCAGGCGACATCCACATCGCCTGCCAATGAATTTAAAAATCTCTCCTACACGTCCTTAGCATCGCTAAAAGGTAGAAGCGGCAAAAGCTAAATTTTTGATGTTATATCAATCCTGGCCCCTGATGACGCTTATCGCCTTCCATCGTCAGCTTCCCTTCTTCATCATCCTGTAATTCTGAGACAGTTTCAGCCCGTTCGGCAGCCTCGGCTTCTTCTTTTGCTTTCAAGTCTCCAGGTTCATTTACATACATTTCGGGTTCTATCGCATAGTTATTTAAAAGACCCTCTTTGTCTACGGTGTAACCATCTGTAGTCTCGATACTTCCATCATTGGTTTGATCGTTGGTCGGGGATTTTTTCTCATCATCTTTTCCGGGAGTTGTTTTAAATGCATTCCCCTCTCTTTCTCTACGTGCTGCGGTTTCAGCAGGTACAATCCCCCGATCGTAGTTATCTTCACCAACTCGTTGACTGCTATCCGTGCTATCTGTTTGATTATTCATGAGTATTATTCTCCCAACAATATTCAGCTTTAGAAAGTAAGAATATAATTTTTTGTATACCTTTATACTCTACCTTGAGTATTAGATTGCCAAGGTATAAAAAATTCATATAAGATTGCGTAATAAATTACAACTAGGATATAAGTTAATCTCCTACTGAGGAAGGAGAAATTGAATTCTTCTATGGGCTGCTAAACGCAGTTGAGTGCAGACGTCAGCCTGCTCGTTGGCGCGGCTTAGTCTAAATGTATAGAATACAGAACCGAAAACTGGTTGGAAGTATAGCCAATGCTTCGAGACACCAAATATATTAAGCGGATTATCCTCTCTCTGCTGATTATTGTGCCCCTGGGATTGCTCTCCAAGAGATACACTGGGTTCGGTCGCAGCTGGGTCAACGATTTCTCAGGTGATATCTTATACGAAATATTCTGGTGTTTGTTCGTATTTTTACTGCTTCCGAGTCGCAGTGCGATAAATCAAATTCCTATTTGGGTATTTGGCATCACTTGCGCGATCGAATTTTTGCAACTGTGGCACCCACCCGTTTTGGACTCGATTCGCTCGACTTTTCTGGGCAAACTGTTGCTCGGAACCACCTTTTCTGGGTGGGATTTCCCTCATTATCTGCTCGGTTGCATCATCGGGTGGTTATGGTTACGGCAAATTGTCCGGGGTTACAAAGATAAAACCCCGATTCGCTCTGATAAATAGATAGGGTGATTAGATGAGGGAGACTTTTAAGTAGTTTTTACCCTGTGGTTGATGGCTAATCAGATATAAGTGAATTAACCCGAACGGGATGCCCTAACCTTTATTTAATTTTCCTCCTTTCTCGCCAGCTTTTCAGCATCAAGCTGTTTTCTTTCAGCATCAAGCTTAGGGTGATTAGCTGCTCGGATAGTAATATCAGCTCTTCACTGGTGGCAATTAGTTCCTCACTTTCGCTGATAAGCTCAGATGATTTACTGAGCAAATTATCTGTTCTGGTTGTTATATTTTTCTGGTATGTCTCAGACTGTTGCTGTCCAGATTCCGCTGAATCTAAAGAATTCTGGCGACCTTCAGAATGAGTAGATTTTTGCCAATTTCTGTTGCTGGATTTGTGCCTTTTCATGATGTGAATCCAGTTGATGGAGATGTTGGTAGGGGATTGTAAAAGAGCAAATTTGAACGTATCAGTGGATTTTTAAAATTCGAGAGAGGGCGTAGCACCTGCTATGCAGGTGCTACGCCCTCTCTCGAATTTTTGAACGGGTTTTGGTATCTACTTATCTAAATGATTAGCTGTCTGGATTTTACGAGCAGCTTCTTACTCGTAGCGATTAGCTCTCGACTCGTGGCTACTAGCTCGTGATTTTCGTGAATCAGCTTAGATGATCTGCTGAGTAGGTAATTGGTTCTGTTTATTATTTGTTGTCGGTATATCTCAGAATCTTGCTGTTCAAATTCCGGCAAATCTGAAGAATCTAGAGGAATTTTAAACAGACAGGGTTTTTGCCACTTCCTTTCGCGGGGTTTGTGTTTTTTCACGATATGACTTCTTCGATGAAGATACTGGTGTGGTGTTGTAAAAGAGTGAATTTAGACGTACCAGTAAGTTTAAAAAATCGAGCGCTCGTGTAGCAACCGCGTAGCGGTTGCTACACGAGCGCTCAAAAGTTAGAACAATAGAACAAGTTGTACTATCTATTTACATCTGTGGACTACTTAATCTATGGGCTAAATTGCTCTCGTCCAAACCAACTAACAATCGGCTAAATCTGTGGATTTAGCATTACCCTTTAAAATAAAAGATATTAGACACGAATCAAGCTAAACTTCCATCTACAGAAGGAAGCTAATATAAACTGTGTCTGTATATTTGACTACCAGCAACCTGCATTGCGCGATCGCAGTGATTATAAGAAAATCTCTGAAAAGTCATAATCTCATTTTCACCGCCTTATTGTCGCCCCATCTCTATGAAGAAGCAAGTAAAGGTTAAACCCAATTCAAAAAACCAAAGCATTAAGGAAGCTGAAGACGGTAGCCTCACGGTACATTTGAAATCGCCACCTGTGGATGGTAAGGCAAATGAAGAATTAATTCAAATACTCTCTAAAAAATTTAATGTATCAAAATCGAGAATCATTATTAAATTAGGTCTATCGTCAAGAAATAAGCTAATTGAAATAGATGACAGTTGAGCATAAGTTTAAACGATAGCAACCCGATTTAAGTTGTGAGCCAGCCCTTCAGATCCCGGACTTCTTAGAGCCGGGTATCCCACCTCCACAAGTTATTGAATAGGATTGCTATAGCAGTTTAGGGATACGGGGGTGACTCTGACTCGAAGCGATCGCTATCCCAATTTTCCTTTCGATTATCCCATTTAGCTTTAGCTCCTCAAGAATTTAATCTTAGGAACTATCTATAGGTAGATTTAAAAAGCTCAAATTTAAAACCTAAAATTTAAAAGGGAATAACTTAACCTGATACACTTGAATGAAAAGGTCAACTCAGCATGACACACGTCTTACTGATCGATGATGAAGAGGCATTACGTGCCAGTCTTAGCTACGCCTTAATTAAAGAAGGCTATCAGGTGACAACCGCAGGGGATGGACAGACTGCACTCAAACTGTTCCATAAGCAAGTGCCGGACGTGATTATTTTAGACTTGATGCTACCGGGCATTGATGGGATGGAACTCTGCTGGCGCATCCGAGCCTTTTCTAATATCCCGATTTTGATGCTGACAGCTAAAGACCAAGATATTGACAAAGTTTGGGGATTAGAAGCGGGTGCAGATGACTATATCACCAAACCCTTCAACACTCGCGAACTCCTTGCACGGATAAAAGCGGTTCTCCGGGGTCGCGCAGTTGGTCAACAGTCTCTACAGGGAGATTAGAACAAAGTGAAGTTGCACCTTTGAACAATTTAAGGAGCTGGTTAGCAATTCACATCCGCTGGAATTCGATTTACCGGAAACTGTTAGTTACCTACCTAGCACTTACCGCACTAGGAACTTCCATTCTGGGAAGCTATATTCTGTTCTCTTTCCATGCCTATTTCATGAGAACGAGACAGGCTGATTTAGATGCCTGGACGACAGCTCTCAGTGAGAGTGTAGCTGACGCCTTGGAAGAAAATAATCTTAATCGGGTGAAAGTGCTAGTACAACGCTACGGTTCACCGGAAGCTGTCACCTTGCGCGTCTTTGCACCTGATGGTCGCCTGCTATTCACCTCTGCCCCTCAGCTAGATAGCCAAGTCCCCAACTGGTTGGCTGTTGCTGGCGTGAGTGAAGCACTGCAAAATCAGCCGACGCAAGGGGTAACGAAGGGGATTCTCTCTAACGATGATCGAGTGTATGCAGTCCGACCGATATTTCGGAATGGTCGTGTGCTCGGTGCGCTGCGGATGTCGATTACTTTAGAACAGTTTCAGCGTCAGTTTCGCCGCGTCATTTTCACCGTTCTCGGAACACTCTTCCTGACACTGTTGCTTTGTGCGCTGATTAGTGAAAGCCTTGCCCGTAATATTGCCAGACCAATTCAGGCAATGTGCCACTTTGCGATTGAGGTGGGTGGAGGTCATTTAGGTGAGAAGCTGAACATCCATCAAGATGATGAAGTGGGTCAATTAGCCAATGAGTTGAATCGCATGAGCGAACGGCTGGCTTCCCTAGATAAGGAGCGGCGGGCATTTCTCGCGAATGTGTCCCACGAACTGCGGACTCCTGTGAGCAACGTCTATGTCACCCTAGAAGCACTCGCCAACGGAGCTGCTGAGGAGCCGGAGTTACGCGATCGCTTCATCCAGACTGCACAGGATGAAACCATGCGCCTGTCCAGGCTAATTAAGGATCTCCTGGATTTGGGACGACTCGAAGCAGGTGTAACGCCACTAGAACAGCAACCGCTCAAGTTACGAGACTTGATCGAACGGGCGGTGCGAGCAATGGAGTCCCGCATGATAGCCAAGGAAGTTGGTATCAGTGTGGAGGTTGCTGATGTTCAAATCCAAGGCGATCCAGAACGACTATTGCAAGCTTTTCTAAATATATTGGACAACGCGATTAAGTTCTCTGTACCAGAGTCTAAAGTTTCTGTCTCAAGCAATATAGAGGGTGCCCAGGTTTCAGTAAAAATTCGAGATCGGGGAACTGGAATTAGTGAGAGCGATTTGCCCCGCATTTTTGAACAATTTTATACAGCAGATCCCTCGCGCAAAGGTAGCGGAACTGGTTTGGGGTTAGCGATCGCACGGCGTATTGTGGAAGCACACGGCGGCACAATTAGTGCTACTAGCACTCCAGGCGATGGCGCAACTTTCAGCATTCGTCTTCCCCTCGACACCGCCACAGAGAAACGAAAGAGTTAAGCTTGTGTTTCGTTTCTCTGGAAAGAGTTAAGCTTGTGTTTCGTTTCTCTGGTTTGATTTCTCTTGCCGAAGTAGAATTGCAACCAGCCAATCAATGTACATCGATCCTTTATGTTCTCATGAACGGAATAATGTACATTGACCTTTCTTTCCTAACTACTAATCTCTAGTTATTAAAGGCATCCTTGATGGTATCAACAGCCTGTTCAACAAGACCTTTTGTGTTGTCTACTGCTTCCTGAGTCCGAGCCGCATCTTCATCTGCTCTTTTCTCAATTCGCGCCGCATCTCTGTTGGCTTTGCGCTCAATGAAATTACCATGGCCATCCGTTGCATCCTCGACTCGGTCTGCATTCTTATTGGCAGTCTCTTTGAGCTTGTCTTTGGTATCTTCGATGAAATTCTTGCTTCGGTTCAAATCTTCGTTGGCTTTTCCTTTAACCTGGTCGCTCGTATCTACAGATGCGATTAGGTTTGCACTAGGAGCAGCCATTGCAGAGGGGTTTGAGAAAAATGCACCCTGCCAAACAAAAGCGATCGCTGACACGCAAAATAGCGTCGTAGCCAGCCAACGTCCTACAGTCGAAAGCCCTTTCGTAAAATAATTTAGTTGCATAAAACACAATCTCATTAGGTTTAACAATCCTATATTTACTTCATCAGGCTTATCAGCTAAACCGCTCTCTAGACAGATGTTCCCTTATCACAAATTATCAGAAGAATTCACTCTTCCGATAGATTGAACAAATATCATCCAGCCTGCATACGTTTAAACTGAATATAGTAGCAAACTAATAATTCTATTTTTATTTAGGCTACAGTACCCCTACTGGTTAACTGACAAAACTCAAGATATAGAACTACAAAATTTTAATGTGAATTTTTATTACAAATAGTTTTGATTCTGTTTTTTCAAGGCAACTGCATCCATCAGGATTAGCTTATCCGTATGCTTGAATTTATTTCACTTATGAGAAGGAATACTGACGTCTGCGTGTGGAGTCGGTTCAGATTCTAATTCAACAGCGCTATCGTTTGCAGATGTAGTTATTTCAGTCTCTGTTTCAGTATCTTTTTTAGCTTGCCACAAAAGTGTTTTTATCTTCTGTAAATGTTCAAATGGTAAAACGGTACCTTTAGTAATCTTTAGTTTAGTAGTCCCGGTAGGGCTTTCGGAGTGTTTCCGTACTTCCTCCACCAGCTCTTTGAAAATCTCAATTGCCTCGTCTACTTTAGGATTTACTCCTTGAATTTGATTCAAATGTTTACTGACTTCCTCGAAGTCGCTGGGGTCTAAAGTCGCATCTCTGGTAAACTTCAGCTCAGTCAATCCTCTGGGACTTTCTGAATGCTTTCGCACTTCCTGGACTAGCTTGTCAAAATCTTTAATTGCTTCATCGATTGGTTGTTGCGGTTTAAGACTTCTTGCACTGACCTCGTTTATCCCAGTTTGAAGTACCGCGACCAATAACCGATCCTGTAGGGCGCGAAATATCAAAGTACCTGCGGAACCAGCAACTGCGGAGGTTGCTAACAAGATAAAAGCCGTTTCTGGTCGGACAATCGCGATAGCTGGGGGTGCCGCAAGGGCACCAATCAACAATCGCGCCACCACGCCTAAATCAATTACATTTCCGGCATGAGCGTAGGCAAACTTTATCGCCAAATCATCATCGGTCGGCTTATGAGGTAACTCAATATTTCCCTGGAGATTGAGCAGTTCGTAGACTAACCCACCCAGGCTTCCAGCAGCGAGAATCACCGCAAGCATCATCCAAAATTTGCAGTCAGCTAAATTAGGAGTTTCTAAAATCTCTTTTACATTTATCTCCCAATTATTGGGCTTGGTTTGATTAGAATTTGGAATAGGGCTGGCTGTAGGAAGTAGAGTTGGACTTGGGGAAATGCTTTGACTGTAGGCTGCTGTCGCAGTCAGGCTAGTAGTTAGAAGAAAACCCGAAATAATAATGTTTATGCGCTTCATTTTTTAGTTGCTTACTTCTGTTTAATAAAACTAGTTTAAAATATGGTTTATTTGTTTTTAAAAAATGCTATGGCAATCTTATTTAAATTGTAATATACCAGCGGTTGAGATGCCCGAATTCTTCAAGAAATCGGGCATCTCGTCTTTGGGAATCATTAGAATATTTCACAACTTATCTAGGAATGCTATAATTTAAATCTTATCTGTTATTTTAGAAATCACGAGAGCAGCACTATAGGCTAATTTTTGAGTTTTTGAATCACTCATGGGAGCTGGCTGAAGGTCTACACACTTAATATTATAGTTTGTCGCAAAGTTTTCAACTGCTAATGCTGGGCTTCCACTACCAGTAGTTAAAACAAAATCTCCTATATTTTGACTGTCTTTCCAAATATTTACAACAATTTTTGCTCGTCCCGCCCAAATACACTGGACATTAATAGGACAACGTGAATCTTCTGTAACTTGATTAAATTTTACCAAAATATTCTCATTGGGTAAAATAGCTGTCTCGTTTAGATTTATCTTAAACTCACGATTTATTTGAGCAACAATTAACTTACTGTTTTGTTGAGAAAGTGGCTGGGAATTCGGTGAGATAATTTGGACAGATTGAGGAGCTTTGCTGGGTAGTTGAGCGTCTTTTTGTGGTAAAGATAGCGATTGAATACTTAAACCAATTGCACAAGCTAGGACAAACAGGAATAAACTAATTATTGGCTTTTTTAAGTTCATAATTATTGTTATTTTTGAATTTTTAATAAAATAAAATATTTCACTTTATTGAGAAATTAAAATATTCATGTTTTGTAGTGAGATAGCTCATGCTCCAGATGCGATCGCGTATTTCTTCCTATACATTAATCTAGCTCAATATTAAGGATATTACGTCTTGAAGATATAAGCGATCGCATTGCAATAAAGCATCTGTTGCTATTGACATCTAGCTGCTCATATATGGAAAAATTGAGCAAGTAGTACACAGCAGGTATTTTACTTTCAGGCGCTTGACTTTCATAGTTTGAATTAGGCTGATTGCAGAGGAATAATGCCTTGGTCGAAAATGCGGTTATCGGTGCCGATACCGCTAATGATTATTCTGTCTGGATAAACATTAAATGCTGCAAAACTCAATTGACTAGCAGAATGCGCCGTCCATTCTGAACGTTCCACCGGGCGGAGTCCTGCCCCTGCTCCACAGATGAGATAGGTAGTACCATTGATGGGCTGAGTGCGCTCATAATGGTGGTCGTGACCGTTGATGTAAAGTTGCACTCCATACTTTTTAAAGAGCGGCGTCAAGGTTTGTATAAAGGGTTGATTGACCCCATATGCACCCGATGAATAAATTTGGTGATGACCAACAACCACTTTCCAAGACGCATTACTGCGACTGAGTTCTTTTTCTAACCATTTTAGTTGAGTTTCCCAGTCAGCATTCTCATTAGTATCTAAAGCAAAAAATTGTACGGGATTACGGCGGAATGTGTAGTAGCGTCGTCCCTGCATATTAAAGCCTGGATAGCGAACTTGGGGTTCTCCGTTATCGGTGCGGATGTCGTGATTGCCCAGAACCGCCTGAAATTTTACTCCGCGCTGCAATAAAGCTTGATAGGGGCGCTCAAAGACATCGACAATTTTCTCGATTTCACCGTTGTTGTAAATATTGTCACCTGCAAGAATTGCCAAATCGAAGGGCTTTAGCGCGTGGTAACGAGCCATTGCCGCCGCCACAGCATACTGGCTTGCCGAACCAGTGCCGGTGTCAGCGACGGAGACAAAGCGCAGGAGAGGGGATTGTGATGAACTAACGGTTGTCGATTTGGAGCCTAAGTTGGAGGAAGGGGAGGTTTTTGAAGTCTTTCCTGGGTTGATATCCTGACTCTGAGCAATTTGGCTGCGGAATTTCCTGACCAAAAAAGCTAAGCCGAAGCCACTGAGGCTACTTAAAATTAGAAAGTCACGGCGTTTAAGGGACATGGATTACTTGATTAAGAGTTACGTAAGTTGGGCGTAAGTCGATTAAAGCAGAATAGCAAAGTGGTAGATTAGGGCTGTGAAGGCAGCATTCGGTAAAAATTACCGTAATAGCACCTATTTGCACTGCCCTCAGGGGAAATTCGATGCCAGAAGAACAACCGAAACAGCCAACTTCCTCAGCCAAACCGGCACCCCAAACGCCGACGCCCACGCGGGCGAAAAGCCAATCGGGAAAAGCCCTCCAGCAAATTTGGGCTAAATTCCAACCCGTTCTGAAAGTGCAAAGCCTTAAAACTCTGCGTGGCACAATTCAGGTGCTAGAAGGGGTTGTCGAAAAACTGGAGGCAGAAGCTACCGTACAGTTACCCTCAACGACTCCTTCTCCTCCGGAAAAGGTGATATTTCAACCTGCTGATGGGGTGACAGCGCAGACGCCAGAAGTGACGCCAGAAGCGCCAGCACTGACTACAGAGACGCCAGCCCTAGAGACAGATGCGGACACGCCAGCACCCGAGACGCCCCCTGCTCAGGTGGTGCCTTTGCCACCGACGCCGAGTCTTCTAGGGAGGTTCCGTCCGAGTTGGATGCGCTTTGTGATGTTGTGGAATGCGACGCTGGCGAAAATCCGCTCAATTCTGCCGGAATCAATCAGTCAAAAGCTGTCGAATACGGCTTTGTCGGGAGCGATCGCAGGCGTTCTTCTCGTAGTACTCTGGACAACAGCCGCCCTGGTACCTGGGAAGCCTCCGACTGACGTGGCGAATCTTCCGCCTTCACAAATCACCGCTCCACCGGAATTAAAAGCGCCTGAAGCACCAGAACCCGTGGAAACGGTGACGCCGCCTCCCCCAGTGCTGACTCCAGAGCAAAACCTGATTGCATCTATCCAAAATCGAGTCACTGAAATTACCAGCCAATATGAAAATGGGCTGATTCAGTCGATTGAAGCTAACTTTCCAGGCAGCTTGCTAATCGTGAAGGTAGGAGATGCTTGGTACAATCTCTCTGTCTCTAAGCAGGACAAATTAGCTTCTGAAATGCTGCAACGTGCTAAAGAACTTGACTTCAGCAAGCTACAACTCGCCGATTCTCAAGGCGACGTACTAGCACGTAGCCCAGTTGTGGGAAACACGATAGTAATTGTGAAGCGGCGTCAACTGGCGACGAGTTAGTTGTTGCGTCGGTGCCGCCAAATCTACCTAAAATACTTTTTCTGGTTATACCTTCGAGGCATCGAGGGTATTTTGTTTTTTACGCTTAACTTTTTTTGCGCTGATGTTTTTTGCGCTTAACTACCGATTTCCCGCACGCACCGATTGGGGCGGATTTCTAAAGGTCAAACTTTGGGTTGGCAGCATCCAGGTAATCAGCAATCCCTGCAATGCACCCACTGTAACCAACGCCCACAAAAATCCTGTTTTCCTGATGACTCGTGGTAAAGCGTGCATAATAATTCTCCTAGGTAGCGCCTTGGCACATTTAAAAATTTTTAGACCATAAAGGTAACTAGAGAAATCTTTGAGTGCCTCTACCTAAAGAAGTATATCCCAATAATTACCTACGTGCTGAGACTAAATCTAGAAAAAAACTGCTATTTCACGAGAAATACTGATAATTAAGTAGCCAAAGTTTTAATTATTACAATTGTTTTTAGCTAAAAATTCTCAATTTTCGAGGCTTGGGAAAGCAGTACGGTACATTTTTACGTTGTAATCTATACCTGTAATTGCGGTGCCGACGACAACAGCATAAGCTCCTAGTTCCAAGGCGTGTTTAGCTTGCTGAGGTGAGGCAATGCCACCTTCACAAATCGCTGGAATGCTTAGCTGTTTAACTATTTGGGCGAGAAGATCGAAACCGGGAGGAGCCAGATTTTTCGTTAGGGCAGTGTAGCCATAGAGCGTGGTACCGACAATGTCTGCACCAGCCGCCGCCGCCGCGATCGCGCTCTCTATCGTATCCACGTCAGCCATCACCGGCTTGCCTAATTCATCGTGAATCCGGGCAATGAGTGTTTCTACTGTTTCTGTGCCTGGGCGATCGCGTAAAGTAGCGTCAATGGCAATAATATCCGCACCGGCTTGAGCGATCGCTTCCGCGTGTTCAAACTGCGGCGTAATATAGACTTCGTACCCCGGTATCTGTTGTTTCCACAGCCCAATAATCGGTGATTTTACCCGTTCTCGGACTGCCTTCACATGAGCGGGTGTATCAATTCTGACAGCGACAGCTCCGTTGAGAATCGCCGCTTGCGCGATCGCGGCAATCACCGACGGCTCATGTAGAGGCGAGTCAGCCGGAGCCTGACAAGATACAATCAGACCTTGACTCAGCGCGTTTAATCCTTGTGATTGGTTCATGGTTTATCGTCAAATGCCATGAACATTGAACAACGAACCATGAGCTTTGAGCAATCCACTTTCAGCTAAGTGTGAGAAAGTCATACCTTGGCAAGAGTGAATCTCAAGAGCCAATCTAAAATCTAAAATCCCAATTATGCATCGTTTAGCCGCTACTCCTGGAGGATGGAATCCTGACGCTGAAGGCGTCATTTTCATCGAGCAAACCCCTGCTCCCATCGTCCTTCTCACCGCAGCTGACACCGACATTCAAACTCTCGCCGCAGCAGTATCCAAATTGCCAGAGGGATTTCCAGCGCTACGAGTCGTCAATCTCTTGCAGTTGCAGCAACAGCTCAGTATTGATACTTACGCGGAGGAAGTGCTAGAGCAGGCACAGGTAATTATTCTACGGCTCCTGGGAGGACGTTCCTACTGGTCTTACGGATTAGAAGTAGTACGCGAGACAGTGCAGCGAACGGGTGCAGCATTGATTGTCATGCCAGGAGACGATCGCCCAGATCCTGATTTAATCAGTCATTCTACTGTTTCTCTATCAGTTGTTAACCAGTTGTGGCGTTACCTCATCGAAGGCGGCGGGGAAAATTTCGCCAACGCCCTAAAATTTATTGCTGATATTTGTCTAGAAGGTAGCTACAATCCACTCCCACCCCAAGAAGTTCCTCGCGTGGGGCTTTATCAATGGGAAATGGGGGATGAGGAAGAAAATAAGAAAAACCTAACCCCCCAGCCCCCTTCCCTACCAGGGCAGGGGGAGAATTGCTCCTCTCTCCTTGCTGGAGAGGGGTTAAAGCCAAAAGTTGGAATTTTGTTCTATCGCGCTCATTATTTAGCTGGAAATACGGCAGTCATTGATGCTCTTTGCCAAGCTTTAGCTGCCCGAAAATTAGAACCCGTCCCCGTTTTTGTCTCTTCCCTGCGAGATCCGGATGTGCAGGAAGAAGTGTTGCAACAACTCCAACCTAAAGATGCAGAACCCATACAAGTTTTGCTGAGTACCACCAGCTTTGCGATTAGCTCATTGCCAAACCCGAATGGTCAAAAATTAGCGATGAGCGATGAGCCATTAGCACTCAGCACCTTAGATGTACCAGTGTTACAGGTAATCCTCAGCGGTGGCACGGTGGAACAGTGGGAATCTGGGTTTCAAGGGCTATCGCCACGGGATATGGCGATGAATGTAGCGTTGCCGGAAGTGGATGGGCGGATTATTAGCCGTGCGGTTTCGTTTAAGGCGGTGCAAACCCGAAATCCTCAGTTGGAAACGGATGTGGTGGTTTATGAGCCGGTACGCGATCGCGTTGAGTTCGTTGCTGACTTAGCCTCTAATTGGGCAAAACTACGCCAAACTCCACCATCTGAGCGGCGAATTGCCCTAATTTTGGCTAATTATCCCAACCGAGATGGGCGTCTTGCCAATGGTGTTGGGTTGGATACGCCCGCAAGTTGTGTGGAAATCCTCAAGGCGTTGCAGTTAGCTGGGTATCAGGTTGAAGATATCCCGGCAACGGGAGATGAGTTGATTGGGCGTTTAACGGCTGGGGTGACGAACGATCCGGAGGGGCGATCGCGCCCTGTCGGGCAATTTGTCGCTGGGGAAGAGTATCAGGAGTATTTTGCGACGTTGCCTGTGGGGGTGCAGAAGGGAATTTGCGATCGCTGGAGTTCGGTTTTGGAGATGAACCGCAAAGACGCGAAGAGCGCGAAGGAAGAGAGGGAAGAAAGGCAAGAGAAGGAAGAGAGGGAAGAGAAGGAAGAGCGATTTATCGATCTAACTGGTTCTGTTTTCCAATTCCCGATTCCCGGTATTTATCTGGGTAATGTGTTTGTGGGGATTCAACCAGCGCGGGGTTACGATATTGACCCTAGTTTGAATTATCACGCCCCGGATTTAGAACCGCCTCATCGTTATCTGGCCTTCTACTATTGGGTGCGACAACATTTTGAGGCTGATGCAATTGTCCATGTGGGGAAACATGGGAATTTGGAATGGTTGCCGGGGAAAAGTGTTGCTCTCTGTGAAAATTGTTATCCAGAGGTAGCGTTAGGAGCGTTGCCTCATCTTTATCCTTTTATTGTCAATGACCCTGGTGAAGGTTCGCAAGCTAAGCGTCGCGCCCAAGCGGTAATTATTGACCATTTAACGCCGCCGATGACTCGCGCTGAACTTTATGGTTCTTTGCAACAATTGGAAGGTTTAATTGACGAGTATTATGAAGCGCAGAGTTTAGATCCATCGCGCCTGCCAGTGATAAGCGATCGCATCACTCAGCTAGTCCTTGAAGAAAATCTCCATCAGGATTTAGGGTTAGAAACTCTTAACAACAGAAGTGAGGAGATCCAAAATTTCCTTACTCGCGCTGATGGGTATCTGTGTGAATTGAAAGAAGCTCAAATTCGAGATGGTTTGCACATTTTTGGGCAATGTCCGCAAGGGCGACAACTTAGGGATTTGATAGTAGCGATCGCTCGTCATCCCGGTACTCATCGTCTCGGCTTAACTCGCGCGATCGCCCAAAATAGGGGTTTGGATTTCGACCCCTTGACAGCAGATCCGGCTCAACCTTTGTCAAATTCAACTCCTGTAGAGGCGCGATTTATCACCTCTCCAAATAAATCCTCTTGCATCGTTGGCGATGTCATCGAAGCATTAGAACAAGAAGCGGCTAACTTGGTGGAACAGCTGATAATGCAAGAGGAGCCACTCAGCACTCAGCACCCAGCACTCAGCGCTATTCTGGAGTGGATACACAACTCCCTCCTCCCTTCCCTGCAACAAACCACCCAAGAAATCACTAACCTATTGCGCGGCTTAGATGGGCGCTTTGTCCCTAGTGGTGCCTCTGGCGCACCAACACGAGGACGCCCAGACGTTCTGCCTACGGGTCGCAATTTTTACTCAGTTGATATTCGGGCAATTCCTACAGAAACCGCTTGGCTGGTCGGACGCAAAGCAGCCGAAGTCTTAATTGAACGATATACCCAAGAAAACGGCGAGTATCCTAAAACACTTGGATTATCCGTATGGGGAACTTCAACCATGCGAACTGGCGGCGATGATTTGGCAGAAGCGCTGGCATTGTTGGGAGTCCAACCCGTGTGGGATAGTCCGTCGCGGCGGGTAGTAGATTTTGAAATTTTGCCAATTTCCGTTTTAAATCGTCCCCGTGTCGATGTCACGCTAAGAATCTCTGGCTTTTTCCGCGATGCTTTTCCGAACTTAATCGATCTATTCGATCAAGCGGTGGCGGCGGTAGCGGCGCTGGATGAACCACCAGAGCAAAACCCCTTAGCCGCGCAAGTTAAACAAGAAACCGAGTTATGGGCAGCAGCAGGCTTAAATCAGGAACAAGCAGAAATGCGATCGCGCTATCGCATCTTTGGTTCTAAACCCGGTGCCTACGGTGCGGGATTGCAAGGCTTAATCGAAGCCCAAAACTGGACGGATGACCAAGATTTAGCCCGCGCCTACATTAACTGGAGTAGTTACGCTTACACTAGCACCGCAGATTCCCCACCTACCTTGAAAAGGGGAGCGCAGAAAGACATTTCTTCTCCCCCCCTTAATAAGGGGGGGTTGGGGGGGATCTCCGCCCCAGAAGCCTTTGAGCAGCGTCTACGCCAAATGCAAATCGTATTGCACAATCAAGATAACCGGGAACACGATTTATTAGATTCAGATGATTACTATCAATTTCAAGGCGGTTTAACAGCAGCAGTTCGGGCGATGAGTGGCAAAAATCCTCAAACTTATTTTGGGGATAATTCCTTTCCTGAAAACCCGAAAGTGCGGCAACTTCGAGAAGAAATTGCGCGAGTATATCGTTCTCGTGTCGTCAATCCAAAATGGATTGCTGGAGTCATGCGCCACGGCTATAAAGGTGCATTTGAAATGGCAGCAACCGTAGATTATCTCTTTGCCTACGATGCCACAGCAAATTGTGTAGAAGATTTCATGTATCAAGGAGTAGCAGAGGCGTACTTATTCGACCAATCTGTGCAAGATTTCATCCAGCAAAAGAATCCTTGGGCATTGCGAGATATGGCAGAAAGGTTGCTAGAAGCCAATCAGCGCGGATTGTGGAAAAACATTGAGCAAGAGATGGTGGATAAGTTGAGAAGCTTAGTTCACCAAGCCGAAGCCGTTATCGAAAACATGACACCAATTTGAGGAAAAAAGCTGACGCTAAAGCCTCCCTTTTCAAAGGGTTTAGGGAGATCGTCTTCGAGTCATTAAACTTAAAATAAAATCAGCGCGGTGAGTTGCAATCTCAGAACCCATGACCTTAACACAATTAGCCGATTACGGAGTAACATAATCTGAAAAGGTCGCGATCGCTCGCTCATCCAGCCAAAGCTGTCAAGGATTACTTTAGAAATCTCTCCCGTAATTTGTAGTCGGGGAAAATGTGTCAATTACCTTGCCTTGGACTTTGTTTCACTGGAATCTCCACAACGAACTCGCTTCCCTGTCCTGGTGCCGATACGCAACTAATCGACCCTCCATGTTTTTCTGTGACAATCTGATAGCTGATTGCCAATCCTAGCCCAGTGCCTTGACCGATTGGCTTAGTTGTGAAAAATGGGTCAAACAATCGCGCCTTGATATTTTCACCGATGCCAGGGCCGTTATCTGTAATTCGCACAACAATTTTGTTTGCGTTCACAACCTCAGTGCAAATTTGGATTGTCGGTAATGGCTCATGAGGAAGAGGAAATTGATTATCAGAACTTTTTTCCTCAGAAATCATTCGCTTTTGACGATTAGCAATTACCCCATCCAGAGCATCTATGGCATTGCTCAAGATATTCATAAATACCTGATTCAGTTGTCCCGCATAACACTCTACTTCTGGAAGCGTGCCATATTTCTTAATGACTGTAATCCCTGGAGAATCTGGTTTAGCTTTCAGCCGATTCTGCAAGATTAGCAACGTACTATCAATACCCTCGTGGATATTAACCGGCTTCATTTCTGCTTCATCCAGGCGGGAAAAGGTTCGCAGAGACAGGACAATCTGGCGGATGCGGTCAGCACCTAACTTCATTGAAGTGACCATTTTGGGTAGGTCTTCCAGGACAAACTCAATGTCTAAAGCCTCAACTTCCTCTTGAATCTCTGGCACGGGATTGGGATAGTACTGCTGGTAGAGTTTCATGAGATTGAGTAGGTCTTGCGTATATTGCTCGGTGTGGATGAGATTGCCGTAGATAAAGTTAACGGGGTTGTTAATTTCATGAGCTACCCCAGCCACCAGTTGACCCAAACCGGACATTTTTTCAGTTTGAATTAATTGGGATTGGGTTCTCTTAAGTTCGTGCAAAGTTTGCTGCAACTCTTGGGCTTTTTCTCGTTCTTTGGCTTCTGACTGGCGCAAGGCATCAAGAGCTTGCTTGCGATCGCTAATATCATTGTTAATTTCTAGTCTGGCGGACACCTGACCCATTTCATCTAATTGCAGCGTCCATCGGCTGGCTACGGTGATTTGAGTCCCATCACGCTTGGTGTGGATCAATTCGCCCTCCCACTTCCCTTCACGCAAACATATCTCTAGAACTTCCTCTTTTGGTAGGGGAAAGACAGTTTGCAAGAAGCTATGGATGTACTGACCTAGCGTTTCTGCTTTTGTCCAACCGTATAGCCGTTCAGCGCCCTGATTCCAATAGCTAATGTTGTCATTCAAATCTCGAATGATAATCGCATCAGTGGCTAAGTCAAGCATCTCCATATTTTGCCGCAAGGCTTTCTCCGCCTGCTTGCGTTCTGTGACATCTTCAATCGTGCTGAGGATACCGATTACTTTCCCCATTGCATCGTGAATGGGAACTTTGTTAATGTCTACCCAGAGTTCTTCATTGTTTGGTTGAATCAATCGTTCGATAATATGCAGTTCCGGCGTATCCGTTGCCATCACGCGGCGGTCGTCTTTTCGGTATTTTTCTGCCAATCCTTGCGACCACAAGTCATAGTCTGTCTTGCCAATAATGTTCTCTGGATTGCTAATTCCAGTGATTTGACACGAAACCTTATTACAGCCTAAGTAGACAGAGTTTCTATCCTTCCAGAAGATATATTGGGGAATATTATCCAAAATCAGTTGCAGTAGCTCTGCACCCTTGCGAATTTCCTCAGCGGCTTTACGCTCGGTGATATCATTGCCAAATTGAATTAAATCAACCAATCTGCCTTGCCGGTCAAACCGCTTCAAAACATTCCAATTAATAATCCGTTTTTCTCGATTCTGAACGGTCAAAACTGTTTCATAGTCGCGCACACCACCCTGTTTCAGGGTGGATAATAACTGCTCGACGCCTTTGTACTCGTCGTCAGCATAAAAGATTTCCCACCAGTTCCGTCCAATTAAGTCTTCGGCACTGTAGCCAGTCACCTGTTCAACAGCAGGATTGACAAATGTAATCACCCCATCCAGCTTTAGCCCGACGACCAGTGCTGGTGTAGTCTGAATAATAAAAGATGTATAGTCGCGTTCTTTCTGAAGTTCATTCTCTGTGCGATAGCGATCGCTCATCTCCCCATAAATCAGCCTGTAAACCCACAAAACAATAATAAAATTTAGGAATACTCCGCTTAAAAATGTAATCAGCGAGTCACGAGCCTGGTTTTTCGCTTGTTGATACTGCTCTTTCAACAGCTGCTTTTGCCCATCTTCCAACTCATTGATGACCAGGCGGATCTTATCCATCACCGCCTTGCCTTCATTCGTCTTGACCAACTGCTGCGCGGCTTCAAATCCCTTATTTTTTCGTAATTCGATTGACTGCTTCAATTCAGCAAATTTACTAGCAATCAGAGACTCTAGGGTGTCGATCTTCTGCTGTTGGTTGAGGTTATTTTTAGTTAGGTTTTTAAGAAATTTAACTTGTTGATTAACGGTGACGGTTGCTTTGTAGTAGGGTTGTAGATAAGTCTCGTCTCCAGTGATCAGATAGCCTCGCTGCCCTGTTTCACCGTCCTTGATTTGGGAAAGCACATCATCAAGCTGATTAATGATGGTAAAGGTGTCGTCCACTGAGTTATTCGCTTGCACCAGTTGGGCGATACTCCGGTACGAAATCCAACCAATAGTAATCAGTAGGATGGTTGCTACTCCTAGCCCTCCCGCAACTTTGTAGAAGAATCTCCGATGGAAGTGCTTCCCTGAGCTGCTCTCAGTGGCTGCGTACACTAGATCAGCTTCATTTTTAGGCAGCATCGCTTTCATCATGGTGGGTTTCGGTGGGCAGGGGTTTAGGGTGAACGATAACAAGTAGCAGCTTCTAGACTTAGAATGTGAAGCTTGATTGCCTTTCTCGCATCCATTTCTTGCATCAGTGATGAAAAGCCTGTAGGGTTCTCGCGATCAGCCTCTTACTTGGGCAGGGGCATCCAGAAAAGGCTCTATAAATCTGATCCCATTCTGGTGTTCAAGGTATATTTCCTTGCTTAAATCATCCTTTAGGTAGATGTTTTTCTTATTTTTATTAATATGCCGAAGTTAACCGATAGTGAAAAACCGAGGCAAAGGTTAAGCTTTTTTGCGAACTTGAGTACAAAAAATTTGTAAAGCAGCGTCATACAAGCTCTGTGGCGGCGCACTTTTAACTAAAAAACATCTGGATAGAAATCTTCGTTTCAGGGTTTTACACATTTTAAACGGGTCTGGAGGGCGATCGCATTCTTTGAGCGCATTCTTTGTCGGTGGCGATGCAGCGACTCGCACCTGGTTTCTGAGCGATCGCGCTTTACCAAGCCGATGGTGCCCTCCTGACTTAATTAACTCGCTACGAATTTACTGAAATTCTTAATAATTCTGAGAATTTAACTAAATGTAAATTCGTAACAGCAAAACTGCCAAAAATCGAAAAGATACTTCATATCGTTTCTAAAAACAATTCGATAAGCTGAAAGAAGACAGAAAGTTGAGGAAATTATATGACCGCTTTTTCTAGCGCTGGATTAAAGCAACCAGCATGGCAAACAACCGTCACTTTTACGTTGGCTTTCTGGCTTAGTGGAAGCTTGCTTTTGGACTGGGTAATTATGCCCAGTTTGTTTGCAACAGGGATGATGACTCAACCTGGATTTGCAACAGCTGGTTATTCAATTTTCTGGATTTTTAATCGGATTGAATTATTATGTGCAGCCTTAGTATTAACGGGGCTGTTGGTTCTTCACCGCACTCATACAGGCTCTAATCTGGGAGGGCGCAAAGTAATTTTCTTATCCCTGTTCCTGCTGACAATTGCCATTATTGATACCTATTTCTTAACCCCACACATGAGCGCACTGGGGTTACAGCTCAATCTTTTTGAACCCGTTGCTGAGATTCCTGCCGGGATGAATCAAATGCACGGGGGCTACTGGACATTAGAAGCGTTGAAGTTGATTGCTAGCGGAACACTGTTGGGTTTGTGCTATCGCGATCGCGCTTAAACGCCAGTATTTTAATTGACGCCCGATACCGCCAGACTTCAGTCTGCGGCTATACAAAAAATTAGCCCGCGCCAGCAGGGCTAATTTTTTATCGTTGAACTGGCAAATCAAGACGGGGCTTAAAGGTTTCGATTTGCCGCAGCTTTTCGTAGAGTTCCCGTTCTTCGGAAGTGACTGTTTTGGGAACTAGAACCTGAATTTCGACTAACTGATCGCCGCGTGCGTCCCCTCTACCTGTTGGGTAGCCTTTCCCGGCAAGGCGGAGACGCTTCCCGTGTCCGACACCGCTGGGAAGCGTCATTTTCACCAAACCATCCAAGGTTGGCACTTCCACGGCTCCCCCCAACACTGCCTCGCTGGGAGTGACTGGCAATTGGCAGAAAATATCTGAGCCTTCTACTTGAAAGAAAGGGTGGGGCGATACGGTAATTTTCAGGTATAAGTCGCCGCCTTCAATGCCCTGACCCTTCAACCGGATGCGTTGCTCGTTGACCATTCCGGGCGGCATATCCACTTCGAGCGATCGCCCATCTTCCAGGCGAATCCGTTCGCGCCCTCCCTGATAAGCTTTTTCGAGGGGCATTGTCAGTCTGGCTTCGACATCGCGGCGGCTGGGGCGCGAATTCACGGTGTAGGATGTTTTTGTGTTACCAGGGCGGAAGGTATCGGATGCGGCAACTCGGTTGCTGGGGCTGGGTGCCTGGGTAGCTACACGGGTTTCCCGACGCCCTAACAGAGTATCGACAAAGCTGTTAAAGTCCGGGTAATCGTCGTATTTTAATTCCTGTGTGCCATTGCGACCGTTGGTGCGAGTCCCCCAGGCTTTAGTCCCCTTCGTCCCTTTTGCGCCCTTGAATCCACTCCGGTTCCAGAACCGGCTGAACTGATCGTATTGCGATCGCTTACTCGCATCAGAAAGAACTTCGTAGGCCTCACCGATATCCTTGAACTTTTCTTCTGCTGCTTTGTCGCCAGGATTTAGGTCGGGGTGATACTGCCGAGCTAGCCGCCGATAAACTTTCTTAATTTCGTCGCCGGAGGCATCACGAGCAACGCCCAGCATCTGGTAGTAGTCCCGAAAATTTTGCATAGTTAATTAACGATTAGCTTTTAGCAATTAGCTTTTAGCGATTAGCTGATTGAGTGCTGGATATTCACAGTTTTAGCAGAGAAATCCTCTCCTATTCGTGCGAGACCGCTTCAATGGCTAACCGCTAATCGCTAACAGCTATAGCTAATTTACAGCCAATCATCATCATCATCCCAATCATCCTCAGGTTGAACGGTTCTCGAAGTCCGGCGGGGAGCGATGTCGCTATCCCGACTATACCGCTGACTGCCTGTACCGCTATTGCGACGGTCATCGTCATAGCGATCTTGATAACGGCTACCTTCTGAGCGATCTTGATAACGGCTACCTTCTGAGCGATCTTGATAACGGCTACCCTCCGAGCGATCTTGATAGCGGTTATTCTCATAGCGATCTTGATAACGGCTACCCTCCGAGCGATCTTGATAACGGCTACCCTCCGAGCGATCTTGATAGCGGTTATTCTCATAGCGATCTTGTGCCGAGTTGCCAAACAAGGAATCGCCTTCGCCAGAAAACGTGCGACGGATCGATCCGAAAAAGTCGTCCTCGTCCTCCATTGATTCCATCCGCACCTCTCGGTTCAGCTCATAGAGAGCATCCTGGAGATCGCTTTGTGCCCGATCTACAGCCCGATCGTCATCGCGGGCAATACTCTGACGCAGTTCCTGCACCATGTTCTCAATGCGACGTCGCTGACCAGCAGCAAACTGCATTCCAAAGGTCAGCGCCACCTCTTTCAGTTGCCGTTCCGCACTGAAAGCCAGTGCTTCGGCGCGGTTGCGCTTCTCTACCCGTTCGCGCCGTTCCCGATCTGTTGAGGCGTATTGCTCGGCTTCCTGAATCATCCGGTTAACTTCCGATTCGCTTAAAGTGGAAGCCCCTTGAACGGTGATGCTCTGCTCTCGCCCTGTCGTTCGGTCTAACGCCGTCACCTGTAAAATGCCGTTGGCATCAATATCAAAAGATACCTGAACTTGGGGCACTCCTCGCGGTGCTGGGGGAATGCCAGTGAGCTTAAACCGCCCTAGCGACTTGTTATCAGCCGCCATTTCCCGTTCCCCTTGGAGTACGTGAACTTCCACTAAAGTTTGGTTATTTTCAGCGGTCGAGAAGATATCCGATCGCCGCACGGGTATCGTCGTGTTGCGAGGGATGAGTTTTTTCATCACGCCGCCTATTGTTTCCAGTCCTAGGGACAAAGGCGTGACATCCAACAACAGCACGTCTTTGACCTCACCGGCGAGGATTCCCGCTTGAATTGCGGCACCCACTGCCACCACTTCATCTGGGTTAACGTTCTCGTTCGGTTCCCTGTCAATTAAGCTGCGAACTAGCTGTTTCACCAAGGGAATGCGAGTCGAACCGCCCACTAACACCACTTCGTCAATCTTGGAGGGGTTAAGACCAGAATCTACTAAAGCGCGTTTGACGGGTACCTTCAATCGGCTCACCAAATCCCCACACAATCCTTCAAATTGCGCCCTCGTTAGCCTGGTTTCTAAGTGGACGGGGCCTTCTTCCGTGGCAGTGAGAAAAGGTAAGTTAATATCCGTGACTGTGACGCCAGATAGCTCAATTTTGGCTTTTTCGGCGGCTTCCGTGAGGCGTTGTAAGGCTTGGCGATCGCGTCTGAGATCCACCCCTTCTTTTTCCATAAACTCTTCTGCCAGCCAATCCACAATTTTCCGGTCAAAATCGTTACCGCCTAATTGCGTGTCACCACTGGTGGCTTTCACCTCAAACACTCCATCCCCCACTTCCAGGATGGAAACATCAAATGTACCGCCGCCCAAGTCAAATACCAGAATTGTCTGAGTATCCTGGCGATCCAAACCATAAGCCAACGATGCAGCCGTTGGCTCATTGAGAATCCGCAATACCTCTAACCCCGCAATCCGCCCAGCATCTCGCGTCGCTTGCCGCTGGGAATCATTGAAATAAGCGGGAACTGTAATCACTGCGCCCGTCACTGGCTGTCCCAGATAACGACTCGCCTCATCTGCCAACTTTTTCAGCACCATCGACGAGATTTCTTCTGGAGTAAATTCCCGCTTTAGTCTGGGGCACTTGACTTTAATATTGCCCTCGTCATCCCGCCGAATCGTGTAGGGAACTTGCTTCGAGGTGGGGCTGAGTTCAGCATACTTGCGTCCGATGTACCGTTTTACCGCATAAAACGTATTTTGTGGGTTTAGAACGGCTTGCCGCCGCGCCATTTGTCCAACTAGGCGTTCCCCGTCTTTGCTGAAGCCTACCACGGAGGGAGTAGTCCTCATGCCTTCCGCATTGGCAATGACAACGGGCTTGCCGCCTTCCATGACAGCTACGACTGAGTTGGTTGTTCCGAGGTCAATGCCGACTACCTTGCCCATGCGATTCGTGTTCTCCTTACCTAAGTTAATATATTGAGAACAATTTGCTGGATTTATTCTATCTTGCTGTCAGGAATGCACAGTAGCAGGCAAGAGAGAAACTCAATGATATATCGACTCTTTATTATTTTTTCTGCGAATCATCGCTTCTTGTCCCGCTTTACTGCCGTCGTGGCAGGATGTTTACTATCCATTGGCTGTTCGGCAACGCCAGCACCCCAAACCCCCCCTACGAGCCTGCTGGTTCAGCCCTCATCTGCCACAACAGCAGCGACTAAGAGTGATTCCTTGTCGCAGGCAATTAACCAAGCTAACAGCGCTGCTAACCAGGCTCAAGCGGCTGAATCGGCGGCGGACTGGGATGAAGTTGCCCAAACATGGATAAGCGCGATCGCATCCCTGCAAGCCGTACCACCCGACAGTCCCCAACGAGTCTATGCCCAGAAGAAAATTATCGAGTATATGGGTTCGTTACAGGTAGCCCAACAAAGAACTGATGCAACCAGCTTTCAGTTAAAATACCCCACCTTTAACAACCAGTTGCTTGATAATCAGCTAGTTCTTTATCTGTCCTACATCGCTGCCGTTGGCCCACCAGATATTTTAATTGTAGGCAGTTCCCGCTCTTTGCAGGGAGTCGATCCCAAACAGATGCAGCAAGCTTTAGCTGCTAAAGGCTTTAGAGGATTGAAAATTTTCAACTTCGGGGTGAATGGCGCGACTGCCCAAGTGATTGATTTGTTGCTCCGGAGAATCTTAACCGAAGATCAGTTGCCAAAACTCATTGTGTGGGCGGATGGAGTGCGAGCCTTTAACAGCGGGCGTGTGGATCGGACTTATAATCTGATTTTGGCTTCTCCGGGCTACAAGCGCTTATTAAGAGGCGATCGCCCTTATAGTAATATTCCGCCCTCTAGGCGTCCGGAGGCACCAGAAACGGCAACTGCCTCTCCCAACCCTAGCTGGGTTGCTGATACCAACTTAGGCGAAATTCCCCAGGACGGAAACCAAGTCAATTCCACCCTTTTGAATACTCCATCCTCCAGCGAGACCAGCGAGACAATCCTGATTCAAAATACTCTAGGAGGTTTGACTCCCGACTACTCGGCAGCGGCAATCAACCCCGATGGATTTCTCCCCGTAAATATTCGATTCAATCCTGCTATTTACTATCGGCAAAAGCCACGAGTTGCAGGCGCTTATGACAGTGATTACAGTGCCTTCCAACTCGGAGGTAAACAGGAGGTAGCGTTAAATAATTTGATGCTGTTTACCAAGCAGCGTCGGATTCCCGTATTTTTCATCAACCTGCCTTTAAGTAGAGATTATTTAGACCGAACTCGCCTCAGAGCTGAGCAACGATTTAGATCTTATATGGTTCGCCAATCTAGTGCGAAAGGCTTCATTTTTCTCGACTTATCCAGACAATGGACAAACCAAAATGGCTATTTTGCAGACCCCAGCCATCTAAATCGCTATGGTGCGGCTGTTATCGGTCGCCAAATTGCTGCCGATACTAGAATTCCCTGGCCTCGCTAGACAAAATATCGTCCGCTCTATCGACTGCTGGAGCTAAACAAGCAAAGTTTGACAACGGAGTCCGACGGCGGACGATTACTATTTATTCTGTGTTTAGTGTAATTGATAAAATTATATTCTTGGCGATTAAATTTGTTCTCCTTCTAATCCCCTAAAACTCTTCACCTTCATCCAAATCTAAATAAGGATTAGGATTAACCCCCTGCTGTATGGTTACTTCATGCTCATAAAAAGCTTGAGAATTTGGAGGATAACAGAGAACAAATCTAGTCTGTTTAATTTCGACAGTATCTTCCAGTCGAGTTTGGATGTAAATTACTTTTTTTAATAGCCGCTGATAGATGACTAAGCTGGGGCAGATAACAACTAATTCAGTCGTTCCAGTATCGTGTTGAGTGATTCTCCACTCACAATGGCTAAACAACGCTTTTAGAGAACCATTTAGCTTTTCATACAGGCGGTGCCTTTGAGCGCGTACTGCTGTAAGCTCCCTTGCCAGCGCCCTATCTCGTTCGCTGAGTGGTTGAGGTGCATCGGGGTTATCGTGGCTCATCGGTCTTTCCTGGGGGTTCAGCTTGAGCATAATGATTTCTCATTATTGCCCCGATCCGATCGCAGCGAGTATTCACCAATCGGAAGAGGGTGGCAGCTTTGTAGAGATTTGCAGTGGTGTAGCGCTATCTTCTGTAACGAAATGCAACGTATAATGAGAGCGACCAAACACGCAAGCAGCTATAAGGGTAGACCATCAGATGCGAGTTGCGATCGCTGGGGCGGGGTTAGCAGGACTTTCCTGCGCCAAATATTTGACAGATGCCGGTCACACTCCCATCGTTCTAGAACGTCAGGACGTTCTAGGCGGTAAGGTGGCAGCATGGAAAGACGAAGACGGCGACTGGTACGAAACCGGACTGCACATCTTTTTTGGGGCTTATCCCAATATGTTGCAGCTATTCAAGGAACTCGGCATTGAAGATCGGTTGCAGTGGAAAGAACACACGATGATCTTCAACCAACCCGATGCCCCCGGTACTTATTCTCGCTTTGACTTTCCGGACATTCCGGCACCATTTAATGGCGTCACAGCGATTCTGGGCAACAACGATATGTTGACTTGGCCTGAAAAAATTCGTTTCGGGATTGGTTTAATTCCGGCGATGGTTCAGGGGCAAAAATACGTTGAGGAGATGGATAAATACTCGTGGTCGGAATGGATGAAAAAGCAAAACATCCCCCCACGGGTAGAAAAAGAAGTTTTCATTGCCATGTCCAAGGCACTGAACTTCATTAACCCGGATGAAATTTCTGCCACGATATTGCTGACTGCTCTCAATCGGTTCCTTCAAGAAAAAAATGGCTCAAAAATGGCATTCTTGGATGGTTCTCCGACTGAGCGGTTGTGTCAGCCAATGGTAGATTACATCACCGAGCGTGGTGGGGAAGTGCGGTTGAAGACACCCATTAAGGAATTTTTGCTCAACGCCGATGGAACGGTGCGGGGATTCCTGATTCGCGGGTTGAATGGTGCTGCGGATGAAACAATCACGGCGGATGCATATGTTTCGGCGATGCCCGTTGACCCCCTGAAGGTGATGTTGCCCCAACCTTGGCGTCAGATGGAGTATTTCCAAAAGCTAGACGGCTTAGAGGGTGTCCCGGTCATTAACGTGCATCTGTGGTTTGACCGAAAATTAACTCAGATTGACCATCTGCTGTTTTCGCGATCGCCCTTGCTTAGTGTCTACGCGGACATGAGCAACACCTGTCGCGAATATGCGAACCCGAATCGCTCAATGTTGGAACTGGTGCTAGCACCAGCAAAAGATTGGATTGGCAAATCGGATGCCGAAATTGTAGACGCCACCGTCGCCGAATTAGAAAAACTTTTCCCCGATCATTTTGGCGGAGAAGATCCTGCCAAGTTGCTGAAATATCACGTTGTCAAAACCCCTCGTTCAGTCTACAAGGCAACTCCAGGGCGTCAGCAATACCGTCCTTCGCAGGCATCACCGATTGCGAATTTCTATTTAACGGGTGATTACACCATGCAGCGTTACCTAGCGAGTATGGAAGGTGCCGTACTTTCTGGTAAGCTGACAGCGCAGGCAATTTTGAGCAGTCAGTCGTCAGCAATCACCGATCAATCGTCAACGGTCATCGATCAGCCGTTAGTCGTTAGTGGGTAATGGTTAGGGGGAAAGAGTCTACTCCCGAATATCTGACTATCTATTACCTGCTACCGAAGAACCATAGACTCACGACAATTGACAACGGACAACTGACACATCTCTCAGCCTTGTATTGAATGCTGCAACTGTCTAATTTCCCGCGCATGAGAACGCTGGCTTCAATAGAGGACGCTTACCAACTCTGTCGCCAGATTACGGCTAAGTACGCAAAGACGTTTTATCTGGGTACGCTGCTGATGCCAGCAGCCAAGCGTCGTGCCATCTGGGCAATTTATGCTTGGTGTCGTCGCACCGATGAACTGGTGGACGGTGCCTCAGCCGCGATTACGACTCCTGAAACTTTGGATCGTTGGGAAAAACAGCTAGAATCTGTTTTTGCTGGCGAACCTCTAGACGATCCGGATGTGGCTTTGGTTGATACGCTGGAACGCTTCCCGATGGAGATTGAGCCATTTCGGGATATGATTGCGGGTCAGCGAATGGATCTCTACCGCAGCCGATACGAAACGTTTGAGGAACTCAATCTTTACTGCTATCGGGTTGCCGGTACGGTGGGGTTGATGTCTACTGCGGTGATGGGCGTCGATACGGAACCGTATACAGCACCTTGGAAGCGCCATCAAGAGATTTATGTTCCGACCCAAGAAGCGATCGCGCTTGGCATTGCCAACCAACTCACCAATATTCTGCGAGATGTCGGAGAAGACGCCCGTCGGGGTCGCATTTACTTGCCTCTCGAAGAATTAGCGTTATTTAACTACACCGAACAGGATCTAATGAATGGCGTAGTCGATGAGCGATGGCGCGAATTGATGCGTTTCCAAATTCAACGGGCACGTAAATTCTACGTTGAAGCCGAACAGGGGATTGGTGCCCTTAGCCCCGACGCTCGTTGGCCGGTTGCGGCGGCTTTAATCCTCTATAGCCAAATTCTCGATCGGATTGAACGCAATCAGTACGATGTATTTAGCACTAGAGCTTACGTTCCGACTTCCCGGAAGCTGCTGAGTTTACCAGCGGCTTGGTTGAGGGCGCAGGTTCTATAACTCTGTGGCACTGACGACTGTGCCGCTGGTGACTTGTACCACTAGCAACAACCAGAGGAAAATCAACTCACGTCTGTAAACCCTATGTTTTTGGGATTAGCCATTCCCGATTTCAAGTCCGTTTATTGAGCAATCGATAAACGGACTTGCTCCTATTCAATCCTTTGACAGCCTAAAATCAACCCAGAATGCGGCTCAGGTTGCCTCTAATCGGTAACATATGTGGTTAGAAGAGAATGCGATCGCTCTCGTTCTTCAAGCCTTGTCAGCACCATCAGCAATCTCTGGCGGTAATTCAAAGCAGCCATCTTCCCCCGGCGGGAAGTCTAGCACTTGCAGCACAGCATTGATATTTAACGCCCCATAGATATGAGGAAAACATTCTCCTTCGTCGAATCCCTCATATCGGATTTCTGCCTCAACTGCTTCCGATTCAAGGCACAGGAGGACTAAGCCCGTTTGGGAAGGAAAAAAGCGATTCGCGACTTTGATAACTTGCGCTGGAGTTGAGCAGTGGATAAAACCCTCCGACTCCAAGGTATCGCCGCAATATTTTTTAGTTGATTTTGCTTCTTCCCACTGTTCGCGCTTCGTGATGTGCAAAATAATACTCATAAACTGTTCCTAAAATTATTAATTTTAAAATCCAATTCGTAAGAGATAGACCCCTATTTACGTCTAAGAATAGATGCAAAGTCCGGTTTCCTTCAGGCTAAAAGTTTTAGCCTGTGTAGATTGGGCTGAGACCCGAAACCCAATAGATTAAAACATTTGATGGATTTTGCTAAGCCAAACCCAATCTACAAGTCTGCTTAACTAAACCGGATTGAGCCAAAGCAAATCTCGTCGGTTAGACGAATTCCCCTTTGGCAACTAAAATCACCTTACCACCCACCGCTACTTCAATAGACTCAGCATTTTTTTGAGCTTTTAACAATAACAAAGAAGGTCTGCCAATTTCATATCCTTGCTCAACTTTGAGATCAATCGTCTCTGCTCCAAAATAGGAATGCTGAACCAAATAACCCGCTAAACAACCATTCGCACTTCCTGTAGCAGGATCTTCGGAAATTCCGGCATACTCGGCAAACACGCGCACGCTTAAGTCATTCTCTGACTTATGAGTTTCAGGGCAGAAAACTAATATACATTTACCTTGAGTATCACGAACCAAATCAAAATATTTATCCTTATTTATCTTGATTCGCTTTAAAGATTGGTGCGTTTTTAAGGGAACGATAATAAAGGGAACTCCCGTAGAAACTTCTTGAATTGGGAATCGAGAATCTATCTCGCTGGGTTCTAAATTCAAAACTTGGGCGAGTGCCTCTCTCTCGAAGGTTTGGGTAAAAATAGGTGGTTTTTGCTGCATCCACAACCATTCTACTGCTTGCTCTGCATAATGCAGCGATACGGGGATTTGCCCAACCTTCAGATTTAAAATTAAGTTTTCAACCGGCTGCTTAATAATTTCGTTTTGCAAAATATAGGCAGTTCCTAAAGTAGGATGACCCGCGAATGGTAATTCTTGCTCCGGCGTGAAAATTCGCACATCATAACCCCCATCTCGAACCACAAGAGAGGTTACAAAAGTGGTTTCTGAATAGTTCGTTTCTTTAGCAATTCTTTGCATCTGAGCATCAGTAATATCACCGACATCCGTAAAGACGGCTAGCTGATTACCCGTGTATTTTCCTACGGCAAAAACATCAACAATGTAAAAGTTGAGGGGCTTCATACTTGTCAAAATCGCTACTGTGTGGTTTATTAACAAAGGCTGGGATCGCGTCAAAATGCACAACTCAGCCGGAGGGAAGATATACCAAAGAAGGAGGTTGGTATACTAGAGAACGTTTGCAAATCCAGAGTGCATTGTAATTAAAGATATTTTTGCCAATGCCATTTTTCGGACTTGTTTGGGTAACTTCTTGGGTCAGCTGTTTTTTCTCTAACCAGGCGTTGTCGAGTATACCTGATTACCTCTCGATAACACTTCCAGCCAAGGTTTTTTCATCTGTCAATAATCCTCTCGAAAGCGATAAATCTCTGTTAGTTCACGCTGTAGGAAAGGAGAAACCTTACTCTTATTTAAGTGGTTTACATTCTCAGAAATTCAGCGCGTTCTTGCCTTCCTGGGGTTTCCAGCTAGGAGGAAATCAGAGCCAATCTTCATCAAGCAATGCTAAAGCACCCGCACAAGCTAGTCGGAAGCTAGAGACGGTGAATAATGTGCTTTGCCGTCCCGGATCAGCACCCCCGAAGGAAGCGCCAGTAGCGCCAACTATCCTATCTCAGTCGGCTTCATGGGTTGAAGTTCCTGCCAATCGAGCGCCAAAACCTAGTTTTCCGACCAGAATTATGCAGGTGATGCAGAATTTGTTGAAATTCCCTGCTTGGAGTGACTCTCGCGACAAGACAACGCCTGCGCCGGTTGCAGTGGTTAAGACGGGTGGCAAGAGCGAATCGGGCGATCGCGTAATCGGTGAAAAAATCGGGAAACAGCAAGGTTTTTGGATGTCCTTGGCTGGGCGTAAAAGTAAGAGCGTCGCCACATCCAGCGGAGAACAGGAGCAATTTCAAGTCTGGGTCAAGGGACATTTAGTTGCTCAAATCCCTGAAAAAAACCAAGCAGAGCGATTTGCCAAGCGAGTCGCGCAACTCCTGCAAAACTCCAATCTAGACGCATCGCAACTGAGACCAACGCTGGTGGATGGGAAGCCAGGGGGTAAGCTAGGCAACGACCAGTTGTTCGTCATTGATAAAGCGATCGCTACCAACTTCAAACGCGATCGCCAACTCTTAGCCATCGAATGGGTAAATAATCTCCGCATCGCTTTGGGGGAAAAGCCTTTAAGCTTGGTCGAAGCTCAAGCCCAAATGCACAGATTAACCCACACAGATACCAAAATCGATGGTTTAGCCTCTTGGTATGGGGGCTATTTTCACGGACGCCAAACAGCAAACGGCGAAATCTACAACCAGGATGCACTCACGGCGGCTCATCCTTCTCTGCCTTTTAATACCTTTCTGAAAGTGACCAACTTGAAAAATGGGGATGCTGTCATCGTGCGGGTGACTGACCGTGGCCCCTACATTGCGCCGAGAACGCTCGATTTGTCGCGGGGAGCTGCTCGCTGCGTTAAGAGCGAAGAGGTGGGCGTGATTCCCTATGAAGCCGTCGTAATGAAACCGCTCTAACCTCAATCAAGTTCTTGAAAAAGAGACGCGATTAATCATCGCGTCTCTACACTCCCTTAACGGCTTAGGCTCTATTCAAGACAGCGAATAGCCTCTAGCAATCCTTTAGCTTTGTTGAGGGTTTCTTGGTACTCAGTTTCGGGGCGAGAATCGGCAACCAGACCCGCACCCGCTTGGACTGACACCTGATGTTTCCCATTGGCTTGAGAACGAACAACCATCGTGCGAATCGCGATCGCTGTATTTAATTGCCCCTCAAAGTCATACCAGCCATATGCCCCCGAATAAGGGCCACGACGGCAGGGTTCGAGTTCGTGAATAATCTCCATCGCTCGAATTTTGGGGGCACCGCTGACGGTTCCGGCGGGGAAGCAGGCTTTGAGTAAATCCCAGGCGGTTTTATCGGGCGCAAGTTCTCCCAGTACGTTACTGACGATGTGCATCACATGAGAGTAACGCTCGATTAGCATCAATTCATCGACTCTCACCGTACCGCTGGTGCAGACGCGCCCCAAATCATTGCGCCCTAAGTCAACCAGCATCACGTGTTCGGCAATTTCCTTCGGGTCTTGAAGTAAGTCCTCGGCAAAGGCGTCATCTTCTTTGGGCGTCTTCCCTCGCGGGCGCGTCCCGGCAATCGGGCGCACGGTCGCGCTCATCCCCTCCTCTGTTAGCGCCGCATCGCCTCCGTAGGAACTCAGCACCGCCTTCACCATCACTTCCGGGCTAGAACCAATAATCTGCCAATCGCCGAAGTTGAAATAAGCCATATAAGGCGAGGGATTAATCAGGCGCAAAGAGCGATATAAGGCAAAAGGATCGCCACTATATTCGGCACAGAGTTGTTGAGACAGGACGACTTGGAAAATATCCCCCGCACGAATATAATCTTTTGCCTTTTCCACATTGGCGCAGAATTGTTCGCGTCCAGTGTTGCTGGTGTAGGTGAGTTGCTTCTCCCGATTTTCAGGGGGCGTCCATTGCAACAAAGTATCTTTTCCCGACAGAGGTAGCTGGAGTTTGCTCACCAATTGAGTAACGCGATCGCAAGCTTGTTGATATGCCTGAGCCAAATCCACATCTGGGTCGCGCAAATCCGCATACGCGATCGCCCAAATCTTGCGCTTCACCTGATCGAAAATAATCAGGTTATCGACCTGCATCCACAATCCATCCGGCAAATCGTCCTCTGAGGCGGGATAAATCGGCACGCGCGGCTCTATCCAGTTAATTAGTTCATAACCCCAGAAGCCAAATAATCCGCCGATTCCGGGCGGCAATTGGGGCAACGTTACCGGGTGAAACGGCTTTAGACAGTAAGCTAATGCCTGAAACGGATCGCCTTCAAACGCGATCGCCCTCCCGTCACGGTGGGTTTGCGTCGTTTTATTTCCTCTCGCCTCCAACACCCACAAAGGATCGCAGCCGACAAAACTGTAGCGTCCTACTTTTTCCCCACCTTCCACGGATTCCAGTAAAAAGCTATAAGGCTGTCCAGCACAGACTTTGTACCAAGCAGACACGGGTGTATCTAGGTCTGCCACCCATTCCTGATACACCGGCACAAAATTACCCTGTTTAGCCAGATCGGAAAATTGGGAAAAATCAGGAAAAATCATAATTTTCTTGCGTTCTGGATCGAGGCGATTCGCCCTAGCGACGCCATTATTCATCCAGGGTAAAACAGAAACGGGCGCAAAAGGGAAAAGGGAAGAACCAGACGCTTCAGTTCATCCTTCATCCTTCTCATTTAGCTCATTTGGATTATCGTATTTTTGTCTTAGGTAGTTCGCCCAATTTATCGGGAAGTCGTGGGGAGAATTCGTGAGAGAGAAGTCTTGGGGAGAAAATATAGCGGTTCTCAGCGAGGTGGAATCTCTGGCGGTTCCAATGTTTGGTAGGGGCATAGCAATGCAATGCCCTTACAGATATGTCGCACCCAAACGAGAATTACGATATCTGGATTCAAACCGTTAACCCAACAGGATTGCCTTTTATCCACCCATTTCTCGCATTATCTTTAACGAATAAAGTTTTAACGAAGAAAGTATTTAACAAACAAAGTAGGGTGGACAGTGCCCACCCTACTTTTACTAAAAAATTTAAAAGGTGCTAAACCTCGTAAGTCGGACGACCGCTAAACTTAACAGTTGGTGGTTCCGGGTTGCTGCCAATGTTCCGGTCTTTCTTATTCACATAAGGACGACCTTGATTGACTTTCTCTGGGAAGACGCCATCCTTAGGATGCAGATACTCCATTTCACCGTTCGGGAAGACACGGTAAATCTTGTAGTTGTTGATTTTGAACTTGGCTCGGAGTACCTGACCGCCTAACATGATGCAGTATTCTTTCCGTGCTAGGTATAGCAAGTTATCACCTTGGTTCATGATGGCAGAGCCACCAGTAGGCAATTCAAATACTTGCTGTTTCGGGCTTGTCCAAGTGATGGCGTACTTTTCTTCTAGTTCAGCTTTGGTGAGCAAACCGCCGGTACCGCCGCCAAATATGGGGGTTTGTCCAGTAAGAGTTTCTGGCATAGATTTTTCTCCCAACGTTTTAGGGCATCCTATCACCGAGGCAACGCCTGTCTTGCGAGTCTGTCAAGAACTGTTACAGTTTGTCATTAGTCATGGGTCGCTGGTCATTTCGTCATGAGTCATGGGTCATTAGTCAAGGGATTGCTGACGAATCATTGCGAACTGATTTTATCAAGGACTACTGACTCGTGACTGCTGACTGTCTTGCCACGATAGGCACTGTAAAGTGAAACTGACTGCCTTGATCTTTACCAGCAGATTCCGCCCAAATTTCACCGCCCCAGCCTGTAACAACTTGGCGACAAATCGCCAGTCCTAGACCAGTACCGCCAGTAGTTCGCCGCAGAGCGCCTTCTTCCTGATAGAACCGATCGAAGACAACCTCAAGCCCGCTGGGTTCAATCCCGCGACCTGTATCGGCAACCGTAACTTCCAGCATTGAGCTGTCGTTACACTCAGCGAGGATACTAATTTTTCCTTTAGACGTTGTAAATTTGCAAGCGTTGTCCAGCAGTTTCGCAAGCACCTCGACCAACCACTCCCCATCCGCTCGTACTAAAGGCAGCGAATCAGGCACTTTGGTGACAATCTTTGGCAGCTGACCATCCGAATTGCGGGCGCGGATACTGCTGAGGGCAAGATCGATGCACTCTGGCAGCGCTAGGGGTTCTGGATGCCATTGCACCCGACCACTTTCCAAGCGAGAAAGGGTGAGGAAGTCTTGCACCAGTTTACGCATCCGCTCGGCGTCGGTGAGAGCGGTGCTGAGCATCACTTGCCGCATCTCCGGGGGCATATCAGGTTCGCTTGCCAGACTTTCCAGGCAGACTTGAATCGTGGAGAGGGGGGTGCGGAGTTCGTGACCTGTGATCGCGACTAAGTTGCTGCGGGTGCGGTCGAGAGCTTCTAGCTGTTGGTTGAGGTCTTCCAGGTTGACGTAGGCTTCGGCTTGAATCAGTGCCCCGCCGATTTGAATAGAAATGGCTTCTACGAGTTCCAATTCGTCGTCCTGCCACTCATAGGGGGTAGCACCGCAATGATGCAGCTCTACTATCCCCAGGAGCCGATCCTGATACAGCACTGGCATCATTAGCCAAGACTGAATCGAAAAGCGGCTTACTAGAGGCTGGAGTGAGTGATTGGAAGCAGGTTCTGACACTCCTGTCGATGTTTCTACAGTACGAGGGTCAAGAATCCGAGGGTCGAGATGAGTATCGGCAACATAAACTCGCTCTCGTTTCTGCACAACTTCCTGAAATAGAGGATTTTCTTGTAAAGGCCAATTGTGACCGAGTGCAGAGACAAGCCGAGAATTGCCGTTATCCGTCACCCTCAAGAATTCATGGTGAATCGTGGTCGAGGTATCGGCTGCCCCGGCACGATAAATCAGACACCGGCAAGCAAACAGTGCTTGTCCTAATTCCTGCACGGCAACGGATAGAATTTCATCCGGGTGCAAGGGTTGTCCCGTGTGACTGCCCCGCCGGATGGCAGCGGTAATCGAGTTCACTAGGCGCTCTTTCCGTTCTTGGGCAGAAATCGAGCGATAAGCTTTGAGTAGCTTGTACTGCCCTGCTTGCAAGTAAGTGACTAGGCACTGAACAAAGGGATCGGGATTGTCGGTAAGAGACTCTGGAGTTTGGACGGAGGGTTCTTTCGCCGCCTGCGACTGTATCGATTGAACTGAAAAATTCTGCCGATTCGCTGCTTCCGGATTGGTTCCAAAGGAAGTTTCTAAAAACTGACTCGTCGAAGGGATGCCGTAAATATTTCGTGCTTGAGCCAGCTTTGGAGCCAATTCTGGACGGTACTGCGAAATCCGATTGAGTAATAATTCCGCAACAATGCAACTGACTTGGCGATCGAATGTCCAGATCCCCTCAAACCGGCGGGCGGGGTCTATCCCTTCAAACGATGAAATCCGCAATCGGGAAGTCGTTCGAGGGGAGTCGGAAGTGCGGCGGCTGGAGGAAATCGCGGATGTGCCTTTTCTCCCAGCTATCTTTCCTTTTGTACCCTGAAGCGATCGCCCATCATCGGTTAGGTTTCGTTCTCGACAAACTAAACAGGTGGCATAATTCTGCCCGATCACCACTAAGTGCCACTCTTGACTTAAACCATCTGTCGGCTCAAACGCAATCGTTTCGTAAGCTTCCGAACTGTTGGTAAAGTCGGTTTCTGGTGCTGCCAGCACATATAACTGCTCTGTCCGTTCTGCAATCCGTCGGTAACGGTGAGCCTCCTGACGGTAGAAGCGCTCTCGCTGGAAGCTGGCAATCACCAGATGCGGCTCTAAAGATGCCAGAACCTGGTCTTCCATCGCATGAGATAAGGCGATTAAGGAAGACTTGAAATACATTTGAGGTCGCAGCTGAGGCAGGACTTGCAGCAAATCTGCCAGCACAGAAGTCGGGATGATCATTTAATAATTTGCCGAGTTTCTTACCCGTTCTATGCCTATCGTACAAAACAGCGCTCCCTCCGAATGTTTTGAATATTTGCGTGCGATCGGGTTTTACCGAACGTAAATTCTCACAAAATTGCTGAATGCCACGTTTAAGGGGAGGCAAATCACGTTTCTGTGAGTTCGGCGATGGGATGGCTGTAAGTTAAGGGAAACTCAATGATTGCATTGATAGGGGTTTTGAGGAAGCGATCGCTTCCTCAAAACCCCTCGCCACAAGAATTTCTAATGTTAATCATTAATCTTCCTTAAGGGGGATGCCATGCCTAAATGGCATCCGATCGATGCAAAAACTTCATGTCTATTAACATTTTGTAATTTCTTATACGAATTTCACAGTTCAGTTTGCATAACTTATCATCAACGAGCAATTGACAAACACGCATATTATCCGTTTGCGGGCATTCGAGCGCCACGTAATGAGGACACACCCATGACAAGCACAGCCACGCCTACAGCAAGTCTTAATAAATTTGAAAAATTCAAAGCAGAGAAAGATGGTCTGGCGGTAAAGGCAGAACTCGAACATTTTGCCCAGGTTGGCTGGGAGGCGATGGACGAAACAGACCGCGACCACCGGCTCAAGTGGGTAGGGATTTTCTTCAGACCTGTTACGCCCGGAAAATTTATGATGCGGATGCGGATGCCCAGCGGTATCCTCACCAGCGATCAAATGCGAATGCTCGCCGAGATTGTGCAGCGCTACGGCGAAGATGGCTGTGGCGACATTACCACCCGGCAAAATATCCAACTGCGGGGAGTCCGGATCGAGGATGTGCCAGAAATCTTCCGACGGTTAGAACGAGTGGAGATGACCAGCGTTCAGTCGGGGATGGACAACGTCCGCAACATCACGGGTTCGCCAGTCGCGGGGATTGATGCGGATGAATTATTTGATACGCGAAGTCTTGTGCAGCAAGTCCAAGACATGATTACGAATCATGGGGAAGGCAACAAAGCTTTCAGCAATCTGCCCCGGAAATTCAATATTGCGATCGCGGGTTGTCGCGACAACTCGGTTCACGCTGAAATCAACGACCTCGCCTTCGTCCCTGCCTACAAAGATGGCGTGTTCGGGTTTAATGTCCTCGTCGGTGGCTTGTTCTCTGCCAAACGGTGCGATGCTGCCATTCCCCTGAATGCTTGGGTGCATCCCGACGATGTTGTAGAGGTATGCCGAGCGGTTTTAGAAGTTTTTCGCGATCGCGGTCCCCGCTCGAATCGGCACAAAGCACGGCTGATGTGGCTGATCGATGAATTGGGGTTAGGACAATTTCGAGCCTTGGTCGAAGAATATCTGGAGAAGCCTCTCCAACCATCTGCCGAAAAAGACGAAATTGACTGGGAAAAGCGCGACCACATCGGCGTCTACCCGCAGAAGCAACCCGGCTTAAACTACGTCGGCTTACACGTTCCTGTAGGGCGTCTCTATGCCCAGGATATGTTTGACCTGGCTCGGATGGCTGAAGTCTACGGCAACGGGGAAATGCGGTTCACCGTTGAGCAAAATGTCATCATCCCGAATATTCCCGACTCGCGCTTAGATGCCTGCTTAGCCGAACCCCTGCTAGAGCGATTCTCCATCAATCCCGATCCCTTAGCGCGATCGCTTGTCTCCTGCACCGGATCGCAGTTCTGCAACTTTGCCTTGATTGAAACCAAAAACCGCGCCCTGGCAACGATTGAGGAACTGGGAGCAGAATTATCTCTAACCAAACCTGTGCGGATTCACTGGACGGGCTGCCCCAACTCCTGCGGTCAGCCTCAAGTCGCCGACATCGGTTTGATGGGGACAAAAGTTCGCAAAAACGGCAAAACCTTAGAAGGTGTCGATCTTTACATGGGCGGCACAGTCGGGAAAGAAGCCCATCTGGGTACCTGCGTGCAGAAAAGCATTCCCTGCGAAGACCTCAAACCCGTATTGCGGAATTTATTGATCGAACAGTTTGGGGCTACACCTCGCTTATAGGGTAGCGGCTAGCGCACAAGCTTTTACCGACTACCTACCACTGAGTTACCACTTGCATGAGAAATATGAGCAGACTTTCTAGACGGCAATTCATCATCACAGCAGGAGCAGCCACAGCAGGAAGCTTGCTGGCTCATGGCTGTAGTTCCGGCCCCACTAAGAGCGCCAAATCCGCTTCAAATTCCTCCCCCGTTGCCACTAGCACAGCAGCCAATGCGCCGAAAGTAGAAACAACCACCGCCAAGCTAGGATTTATTGCTCTGACAGATTCCGCGCCCCTGATTGTCGCCCAGGAAAAAGGGTTGTTTGCCAAATACGGCATGACAGATGTTGAGGTTGTCAAGCAAGCTTCTTGGCCCGTCACCCGCGATAACTTGGAGCTAGGGACAGCCGGTAACGCTGGTGGGATTGATGGGGCACATATCCTATCCCCTATGCCTTACTTTATGACCTTGGGGCAAACCAAGAACAAGCAGCCAGTGCCGATGTACATCCTGGCGCGGTTGAATACCAACGGTCAAGCAATTTCTGTTGCTAATACTTACAAAGATTCAAAAGTCGGCTTAGACAGCAAAGGACTCAAAGAAGCCTTTACCAAAGCTGGGGCCAAAAGTGACCCCAAAGCAGCTATTACCTATCCTGGTGGCACCCACGACCTCTGGATGCGCTACTGGTTAGCAGCAGGCGGCATCGATCCAAACAAGGATATTTCTACAGTCCCCGTACCACCACCTCAGATGGTGGCGAATATGAAAACGGGCAACATGGAAGCCTTCTGTGTAGGCGAACCGTGGAACGCCCAGCTGGTGAACCAAGGGCAGGGTTACACCGCCTTGGTAACAGGAGAACTGTGGAAAGACCATCCCGAAAAAGCTTTTGCCATGCGGGCTGATTGGGTAGATAAAAATCCCAATTCTGCCAAAGCGCTGCTAATGGCGGTACAGGAAGCCCAGCAGTGGTGCGACAAGGCAGAAAACAAAGAGGAGATGTGCCAAATTGTCTCCCAAGCAAAATGGTTTAAAGTCCCAGCCAAAGATATTATCGAACGCTCCAAAGGCAACATTGACTACGGCGATGGTCGCCCGGTCGTGCAAAATAGTCCGCTGTTGATGAAGTTCTGGTCAGATAACGCTTCTTATCCGTACAAGAGTCACGACACCTGGTTCCTAACTGAAAACATCCGTTGGGGGAATATTCCTGCGGATACCAAAGTTAAGGAACTCGTTGACAAAGTGAACCGGGAAGACCTTTGGAAAGAAGCGGCAAAAGCACTAGGAGTTCCTGCTTCAGAAATTCCAACTAGCACCTCTAGGGGTATTGAAACCTTCTTTGATGGTGTCAAGTTTGACCCAGAAAAACCAGAGGAATACTTGAAGAGTCTCAAGATTAAGAAGGCATAAATGGTGAATAGCAAGTAGCTAATTGCTAATTGTTCAAGCTAATTGTTCAAGAGCAAGCGGCGATTAGCTATTTGCTGACCAATGAATAATCAATATGATTAACAATTAGGAGTGAGAATGACTGTTAGGACTGATAATCGCTTTTCAAGTAACAATCCCCAGAAGTTAATCGGCAACTTCTTCCAGAAGAAAATTAAATATATTGTGCCACCGCTGCTAGCACTCGCGGCCTTGTTGATCGTTTGGCAAGTTCTTTGCCCTCCCGGATCTAAAGGGTTGCCGGGACCAGTACAAGTGCTAATGGAAACTTGGGACCCTTATATCATCAATCCTTTTTTCGATAATGGCGGAACGGATAAAGGCTTGGCATTGCAAATCTTCGCCAGCTTACAACGGGTGGCGATTGGCTTCTCTCTGTCTACCTTAGTTGGGATCGCATTGGGTATCCTGATTGGCACCAATCAGTTTGTCTATCGGGCTTTAGACCCCATCTTTCAGGTTCTGCGTACCATTCCTCCCCTAGCATGGCTACCGATTTCTCTAGCGGCATTTCAACAAAGCAATCCCTCAGCTATTTTCGTAATTTTTATTACATCGATCTGGCCCATTATTATTAACACCACGGTGGGCGTACAACAGATTCCTCAAGATTACCGAAACGTCGCTAGAGTATTGCGGCTTTCTAAGCAGAAGTATTTCTTTAAGATTCTCTTCCCCGCAGCAGTTCCTTATATCTTTACTGGTCTTAGAATTGGCATTGGTTTGTCTTGGCTGGCAATTATTGCTGCTGAAATGTTGGTAGGCGGTGTGGGGATTGGGTTCTTCATCTGGGATGCTTACAACAACTCTTTACTCAGCCAAATTATTCTCGCGCTTGTCTATGTCGGCATTGTGGGTCTGCTGCTAGACAGGGTAGTTGGTTTCGTTGCCTCTAAAGTCGTACCAGAGGAACAGAAGTAGAAGTAAGGACTGAAGGAAGTATAAGTCAACTTTTCGACTTTAACTTGCTCAACTCATCTTCAATTTTTATTCCTCAGTCCTCAGTCCTCAACCCTCAGCCCTCAGTCCTCATACCTCAGTCCTTTCTTATGTCTGTCTTCGTAGAAATTGACCATGTTGACCGGGTGTACTCGCTTGCTAATGGCGGTACTTATGTGGCACTCAAGAATATTGACCTGAAAATCAAACAAGGTGAATTTGTTTCTTTAATTGGACACTCTGGCTGCGGCAAATCCACCCTACTCAATATGGTTGCTGGTCTAGATAGACCCACGAGTGGGGGTGTGATTTTGGAAGGGCGACAGGTGACTTCGCCGGGACCAGACCGAATGGTCGTGTTCCAAAATTATTCGCTGCTTCCCTGGCTCACCGTGCGGGAAAACATCGCCCTGGGGGTAGATGAAGTATTGCAGAACAAACCCAGGGGTGAACGCAAGGGAATTGTAGAGCATCACATCGATTTGGTGGGATTGCGGCAGGCTGCGGATAAACGACCCGGTCAGCTATCGGGGGGAATGAGACAGCGGGTAGCGATCGCGCGTGCCCTCGCCCTTCGTCCTAAGTTGCTACTACTCGATGAACCGTTTGGGGCACTAGACGCCCTGACACGGGGTGGTTTGCAAGAAAAGTTGATGCAAATCTGTCAGGAAAGCAAAGTCACCGCGATCATGGTGACGCATGATGTGGACGAAGCGCTGCTACTGTCTGACCGCATTGTGATGCTGACCAACGGCCCAGACGCGCACATCGGACAAATTCTGGAAGTCCCGATTCCGCGCCCACGCAAGCGGATGGAGGTCGTCAATCATGCCAGCTATTACGGCTTGCGGAATGAGATAATTTACTTCCTCAACCAGCAGAAAAAAGCCAAGCAGCGTCAGGCAACGAAACCTGTGGTGGTTGCCCGGAATGGGTTGGAGAAAGTCAATCTGGAAATTGGCTTTATTCCCCTAACTGACTGCGCCCCGTTGGTGGTAGCAAAGGAAAAAGGTTTCTTTGCGAAGCACGGGTTAGAAGATGTGACGCTAAACCGCGAACCTAGTTGGAAGGCGATCGAGCAAGGGGTGGCGACGGGACGCCTGGATGCTGCTCAGATGGTCGCCGGGATGCCGATGGCAATGACCTTGGGAGCCGAGGGAAAGCCGCCAATGCCCGTGTGTACGGCGATGACGTTATCGCGTAACGGTAATGCGATTACCTTGAGTAAGAATCTATACGATCGCGGCGTTCGCACCTTGGCTGATTTCAAGGAAGCGATCGCCCAAACTCCTGACAAAATTCATACGTTAGGAGTGGTGCATCCTGCCTCCATGCACAACATGATGCTGCGCTACTGGTTGGCAAGTGGTGGCATCGATCCCGATCGAGATGTCAGCTTGACGGTGATTCCACCCGCCCAGATGGTCGCCAATCTGAAATCTGGAAGTATTGATGGCTACTGTGTCGGCGAACCTTGGAACTCTCGCGCCGTTCATGAAAAACTCGGTTTTGTGATTGCCACCGATATGGAGTTGTGGGCGGGACATCCGGAGAAGGTACTCGGATGCAAGGAAGAATGGGCAAATAAGTACCCGCAAACTCATATCGCCTTAATCAAAGCCCTTTTGGAAGCTTGCGAATACTGCGATGACCGGCGCAATCGGGAAGAAATTGTCAACTTACTGTGTCAGCCGCAATACATCGGGTCTGCCCCAGAATACACCCGTCCCGGCTTTATCGATCCCTACGTTCGCGGGACGGGCGCAGCACCCGAACAGCTATTGCGTTATAACCAGTTCTTTGTCGATAAAGCGAACTTCCCCGAACCGGAGGAAGGTCTGTGGGTGATGACTCAGCTAGCACGATGGGGAATTGTCCCATTCCCCAAAAACTGGCTGGAAATTCAAGAACGAGTGCGGCGCATTGATGTATTTAGGGAAGCGGCGCGGGAACTCGGCTTAATGGATATCGGACGCGATCGCGCACCCATGCAGATGTTCGACGGCACCATTTTCAATCCCGACGATCCCATCAAGTACCTCAATAGCTTGGAAATTAAGCGTCCTATTCGCATCGAAGAAATTAACATCGACCCCTTAGTGGTGAGTCGGTAGTTATCAGTCATTCGCGATTAAAAACCTTCAACCTCCCCATGCACACCTTGAACAACACCGGCGTCGTTACCCAACTCACCCAAGAAACTGTCAACCGCGACCCGTTTTTGGTAATTGAAGACGTTTCCAAAGTTTATCCAACTTCCACTGGGCCGTATACCGTTCTGGATGGGGTAAACCTCACCGTCTATGAAGGCGAATTTATCTGCCTGATCGGACACTCTGGTTGCGGTAAATCCACCCTGTTAAACATGGTGTCAGGTTTCAACAAGCCAACTGACGGTGAAGTGCGCCTGGAAACCCTGAAAATCCGCGAACCCGGTCCAGACCGGATGATGGTATTCCAGAACTATTGCCTGCTTCCCTGGCTGACTGCCTTCGAGAATGTTTACCTGGCAGTGGATTCTGTCTATCCCGGTAAACCCCGGTCGGAAAAAGTCAGCATCGTCCGGGATCATCTGGCAATGGTAGGACTGACCGAAGCGGCTGACAAAAAACCGTCTCAGCTATCTGGGGGGATGAAACAGCGAGTCGCGATCGCGCGTGCGCTCTCGATTCGTCCTAAAGTATTAATTTTGGATGAGCCATTCGGAGCCTTGGATGCCATCACCAAGGAAGAATTACAAGAAGAACTGCTGACCATCTGGCGCGAACATCGAGTTACGGTCTTGATGATTACCCACGATATCGACGAAGCACTCTTCTTAGCAGATCGGCTGGTGATGATGACCAACGGGCCATCGGCAAACATTGGCGAAGTTTTGAAGATTCCCTTTCCCCGTCCCCGCAATCGCGCTCGGATTATGGAAGACCCGGAATATTACAACCTGCGGAACTACGCCCTCGACTTTCTGTTCAACCGATTTGCTCATGATGATGATTAGTCATTGGTGGTTGGAAATTAGCCATTAACCTATGACTAATTTCCAATTACTAATGGAAGTATGGCTAATAGCAGTTAGCAATTAGCAATTAGCAACGGATGACTGACGAATGACAACTGACAGTACAAAAACCCTTTGCCCTTACTGCGGCGTCGGCTGTGGATTGGAGGTGACACCTCCAGCGCAAGCCGGGAAGCCAACGAATCGGGATGCCCAAGGGAATCCCATCTGGAAAGTGCAGGGCGATCGCGCGCACCCTTCCAGTCACGGGATGGTGTGTGTCAAAGGTGCTACCGTTGCCGAGTCCCTTTCCAAAGACCGCCTTCTCCATCCGATGATCCGCGACTCCCTGGATGAACCTTTCCGCCGCGCCAGCTGGGAGGAAGCTTTGGATCTCGTCGCGAGCAAGATTCAAAACGTTCTGGCAACTCAAGGCTCAGATGGCGTGTGTATGTACGGCTCCGGGCAACTGCAAACTGAAGATTACTACGTTGCTCAGAAACTGCTCAAAGGGTGTCTGGGCACAAATAATTTTGATTCCAACTCGCGTCTGTGTATGTCCTCCGCCGTTGCGGGTTATACGCAAAGCTTTGGTTCGGATGGGCCGCCTTGCTGCTACGAAGATTTAGACTTAACCGACTGTGCTTTTATCATCGGTAGCAACACCGCCGACTGTCACCCGATTATTTTTAACCGCCTGCGGAAACACCACAAGAAAAATTCCCACGTCAAAATGATTGTGGTCGATCCACGCCGAACGAACACGGCTGAGGCAGCGGATTTGCACTTAGCAATTCGGTCAGGCACCGATATCGATCTACTCAATGGCATCGCTCACCTGCTGCTAAGTTGGGGCGCGATTGATACTTATTTCATGGAAGACTGCACGACAAATTTTCCGGCTTTTGCAGAAGTCATTCAGCACTATCCACCGGAAGTCGTCGCTGACCGATGCGGTATTTCCATCCCTGAGCTGGAAACGGCAGCGCGATACTGGGCACAGTCGAAGCGCGTGCTATCTCTGTGGTCGATGGGCGTGAATCAGTCTTCTGAAGGCACTGCCAAGGTGCGAACAATCGTGAATCTGCACCTGATGACCGCCCAGATTGGCAAACCCGGTGCGGGGCCGTTTTCTCTGACGGGTCAACCAAATGCGATGGGCGGCAGGGAAACCGGCGGTCTTTGCCACATTCTGCCCGGATATCGAGCGGTCAAAAATCCCCAACATCGAGCAGAACTTGAAGCGTTTTGGCAACTCCCCGCTGGACAAATTTCGCCCTATCCGGGTCGCACGGCGTGGGACATTATTACGGGTTTAGAAACCGGAGATGTGGGCGTTCTCTGGATTGCTGCTACGAACCCGGCTGTCAGTTTACCTGACTTGGACCGTGCGAAAGCCGCATTGCAGCGATCGCCTTTTACGGTCTATCAAGACGCCTACTACCCCACCGAAACCGCCGCCTTTGCTCACGTTTTGCTCCCGGCGGCGCAGTGGAGCGAGAAAACTGGCACGATGACCAACTCCGAGCGAGTGGTCACGCTGTGTAAGGCGTTTCGCACTCCCCCAGGAGAAGCCAAAGCCGATTGGCAAATCTTCACAGAAGTCGCACGGCGCTTAGGTTTTGCAGACAAATTTCCCTACGAGACGCCAGCTTCCATCTATGCCGAATATGTGAAGCTAACACGCGATCGCGTCTGCGATATGAGCGGCCTCAGTCACGAACGACTATCGCAACAAGGCCCGCTTCAGTGGCCCTGCCCCGATCGGAGTTTTGAGTCCTTGCGTTTGAGTTCTCCGTTAAAATCTTCAACCCAAAACTCAAAACTCAAAACTCAAAACTCAAAAAGGCTTTACACGGATTTTCGGTTTCCGACGCCGGATGGACGGGCGCGATTTGGAGCCTATCATTCGCGGGGACTGGCGGAACCGCCCGATTCCAATTATCCTTTTGTTCTAACGACGGGCAGACTTTACGGACACTGGCACACCCAAACCCGTACCGGACGAATTGATAAAATTCGGCAGATGCACCCGCAGCCATTCATTGAAATTCATCCTCGCGATGCGGCTTCTCTGAAGATTCAGGAGAATGATTGGGTGGAAGTGCGAACCCGTCGCGGCTCGGCGCGATTCCCTGCCAGGGTCACCAAAGCGATCGCTCCTGGTGTTGCCTTTGTCCCCATGCACTGGGGCGCTCTTTGGGCAGATGGTGCCGAAGCTAACGCCCTCACCCATGCCGAATCTTGTCCTGAATCACTGCAACCGGAACTGAAAGCTTGTGCGGTGCAACTGGTGCCCTTGGCTGCTGAAAAAGTTGACTCTGAGTATCTACTCCAGCCCACTCAGTCTAAGGCTTTTTCCTCAGCTTTGCCTGTTTAAAATAACCGCTTAGTTAAGGTTATTTGTCCTCAGTTCTGGCGTTTGAATTCAAGTTTTCTGGACTTAAAAAGAGGTACGGCAATGCCGCACCTCTTTTTTATAAGACTATGGAATTTCGATACGGGGAACTTAAAGAAGCGATTGCATCTTCGAGTCCGATTACCTCAATCACTTTCAGCTACAGGGCGCAAATTCTCGCCAGCAGTCGGTTGCTATCCTTGGAGCGATTCATTCCTTCACTAATATCATCTCATTTCTAGTTCTTTAACCCAAGGTATTGCTGCCAAAATATAGTAGATGTCATCTCCTTGGAAGCACTTTTCCATTCTTTACTTACGGATGACCATTCACTACTACTTTCAGCAGCAACTTTAAACCACCTAATCAAAAGATTATTACCAGCTAATTCATCTATCTCATTTTGGTTATTATAGCTTTTAATAAGCTTCAAAATGTTTAATTGCAAGGGTTCCGGCTCAGAGTTTTTAATAAAATCTGGCTCTTTTATATAGTCTTCAAAAGATTTTATAGCTATCGCCATACAAGTTAGGACACAGCTTGCTGTAGGACAACCTCGATTGCTTCGCGCAAACTTGTCGTATTGCGTCGTTGCTTGCGAATTCGACTTTTCAA